>CANFIV010000040.1 GCA_947446935.1 Sphingomonadaceae bacterium
CGAAGGTTTGCCTGCAGCCGACCTTACACGCCACACCGCCAACACCTTTGCGACGCTCATGCATCCCGAAACGCGGCTCGACATGGTGCGCACCGGCGGCGCGATCTACGGCGATCCGGGCTCGGTGAAGACATCGGCCTTCACCCAGACAATGGCGATCAAGTCGCGCGTGGCAGCGGTGAACCATTACCCGGCCGGGCAGACCGTCGCTTATGACCGCACCTTCCGGCTGACACGCGAAAGCTGGCTGGCCAATATCCCAATCGGCTATTCCGATGGCATGCGCCGCGGCTTCAGCCACGCCAATCGCCCAGAGTTCCCTGCAGAAAGCCGCAACAACAGCGAAGTGCTGATCCGTGGCCGACGGGTGCCCATCGTGGGCCGGGTGACAATGAACACCTTGATGGTGGATGTGACCGACCACCGCGATGTGCGGCTCGATGACGAAGTGGTTCTGTTCGGCCCTCAGGGCACCGACCGGATCACCCAGCCCGAGTTCGAAGCCAACAGCAGCGCCTACGCGCCCGAGATGCTGGCCGTCCTCGGCGCAACCCTGCCAAGAGTGCTGAAGGCACGGGATTAACATCCAAAAAAAGCCCGGCGATCCCATGTTGGAGATCGCCGGGCAGCCTTGCGCCCGGTGGAGACGGGCGTTTGGGGGTTAGGGCTTAACGGAGCAGCGAGAGAACGTTCTGCTGGCTCTGGTTCGCCTGAGCGATCATCGCGGTCGAAGCCTGGCTCAGGATCTGGGCCTTGGCCATCGCAGTCGTTTCAGCCGAATAATCGGTGTCCTGAATGCGCGAACGAGCGTCCGACAGGTTGGTGATGTTGTCGTTCAGGTTGTTGACGGCCGATTCCAGACGGTTCTGGCCGGCACCGAGCGTTGCACGGGTCGAGTTGACGTTGGCCAGTGCCGCATCGACGTTGTCGATCGTGGTCGAAGCCGCAGTGGTCGACGAGACGTCGAGCGCCTGACCTGCCTGGGTCGAGTCATAGTGCGTGCCTGAAGTGGCATCGAACAGCTTGGAGCCATCAAAACCCTTGCTGACGATATCGACAGTGTCGGATGTGTTGGCGCCGGTCTGGATCGAGAACGTCTGATCGTCGGCGCTGGTGCCGGCCATCGTGGCGTTCACCTTGAACACGGCGTTGCCGTTGAACTTGGTGTTGTTGAGCACGTCCGAGATCTGGGCGTTGAGGTTGCCGACTTCCGATTGCATCGCATCGCGGTCAGACTGCTGATACGTGGCTGACTTGGACTGCACGGCCAGTTCACGAACGCGCTGCAGCATGTTGGTGACTTCGTTGAGCCCACCTTCCGCAGTCTGCGCAAGGCTGATGCCGTCGTTGGCGTTGCGGACGCCCTGGCCCATGCCCTTGATCTGCGAGGTCATGGTCGTGGCAATGGCCAGACCAGCCGCATCGTCCTTGGCGCCGTTGATGCGCTTGCCGGTCGAAAGGCGCTCCATCGCCTGCCCGGCCATCTTGGACGCCATGTTCGAAGAGTTCGTGGCGCGGATCGCGTTGATGTTGGTGTTGATAACCGCCATGTCTTGTCTCCAATGAGAGGGGTCGTTCCCCGTCTGACGCCGGTCGGGGATCGACGCGGCAGCCACGGCAAAGACCGGCAGAATGGTGCCGGGTTTAAGGGGGGGTGCGGCAACCATCTGCCGGGCATATGCATTTACCCCTAGTGTTTCCACGTAGCTTAAAGTTCCGGCCCGCTTGACGTTTTCGCGCGACAAAAGGCCAGCCGCGATGGTTAACACAGGGCTTGGAATTATGAACACGGATCGGGCCACATTGGTGGCCTCACGGACCTCAGCACAAAAGCCGGCGTCAGGCACAGGGGGAACCAACACCGCCTTGCTGCAGCGCGCCCGTTCGGTTCTGGGCAGTTTCAGCCCCGCCGGGACCACATCGCTCCGCGGATCGGACGAGCAGCCTGTGCCCGGCCTGTTCGATCGCACCGTGGTTCTGACGCGCGGCGAGGCCTGCCAGATTACGCGCGGCAACGGCGGCCGCCACGACCTGATGTATGACGACAGCGCCGATCCGGCCGTGCTCGCCGCGCTTATTGCCTGCGCGGCGCCTCCGGGCAGCCCGGTTGCGGCGGATCCGGAAAGCCTTTCGGTGCTTGCGCTGGCGGAGCGGCTCGCCGCCAGCGAGATTCCCGTGCTGATCAACGGCCCCACCGGCACCGGCAAGGAAGTGCTCAGCCACTTCATCCACAGCCGCTCGCCCCGTGCGGCCGCGCCGTTCATCGCCATCAATTGCGCCGCTATGCCCGAGACGATGCTCGAGGCCATGCTGTTCGGCCATCAGAAGGGTGCCTTCACTGGTGCCAATGCTGCGGCTGAAGGTTTTTTCCGCGCCGCGCACGGCGGCACACTCCTGCTCGATGAAATCGCGGAGATGCCGCTTTCACTCCAGGCCAAGCTGCTGCGCGTCCTTCAGGAAGGCGAAGTCGTGCCCTTGGGCGCGACCCGGCCGATCAAGGTCGATGTGCGCGTGATCGCCTGCGCCAACCGCGATCTGCCTAGCGAAGTTGAAGAAGGCCGCTTCCGCGCCGACTTGTTCTACCGGCTCAACGTGTTCCCGCTTGAGCTGTGCGCGCTGTGCGAACGCCCCGCCGATATCGCCCCGCTCGCCTTTGCCATGATGCTGCGCCATGTGCCGCCGGGCCGCGCCGTGCCGTGGCTCGGAGCCGGCGCCATTGCCATGCTCGAAGCACATGCCTGGCCCGGCAACGTGCGCGAGCTCGAAAACGTGATGCGCCGCGCGCTGCTCCTCGCGGGCGATGCAACCGAAATCGGTATCCAGCACATAGCCTTCGACCGCGCTGTGCGCGTCGCGGGCGAGACTTCTCTGGCCACGCCCGCTCCCACAGCCAGCGGCGTGACCTCCGGCAGCAAGCTGTCCAACATTGTCCAGCTTTCAGAAACGCGCGCGATCCTCGCCACGCTCGATGCCTGCGGCGGCAACCGTGTCGCTGCTGCACGCAAGCTTGGCATTTCCGAACGCACCTTGCGCTACCGCCTCGCGGGCTTCCGCGAGGCCGGGATCGCGGTGGCCGGTAGCCGGCGATGAGCAGCATAGGGGGCATCTCCGGTGCTGGTGGGCTCCAGCAGATCATGGCGCTGCGCCAGCAGATCATCGATCGCTCGCAGCTCCTGCAGCAGGTTCGCGCGCCAGAGACCGGCGCTGTGGGCGCCGCTGGCGGTGTCGCTGCGCCCGCCGGCGAGGTGCCGCAGAACGGCTTCACCTCGGCGCTCAAGTCCGCGCTCGACGGCGTGAACGCAGTGCAAGGCAAAGCCGAAGCGCTGAGCGAAGGTTATGACAAGGGCGAGGTCACCGATATCGCCAAGGTCATGCTCGCCCGCCAGGAAGCCGGCGTGGCCTTCGAGGCGACGCTGCAGGTGCGCAACAAGCTGCTCAGCGCCTACCAAGACATCATGCGGATGGGGGTCTGATAAATGGCCGATGCCCCAACTCAAAACGGCACCACGGCAGCGCCCGCGCCCAGCCTCTCGCTCTTCGCGCCGCTCATGGATCCGGCTGGTGGCAGCATGCTTGCACGCACGGGCGCATTCCTCGGCCAGCCGCCGGTTCGCCGCGCACTGCCCTTGCTCGCCGGCGTGTCCGCAGCGGGCCTCACGGCAATGCTGTGGCTGGCCATGGCCCCCGCGCCGCAGCGCATTCTCTATAGCGATATCAGCGACAGCGAGCGCGCGCAGGTTACTGCCGCGCTCGGCAAAGCCTCGATTGCCTATTCGATCGACAATTCCACCGGCGCGATCACCGTGGGCGAGAACGATCTCTACAAAGCGCGCATGGTCGCGGCCTCTGATGGCGCGATCGCCACGCCGGAAACCGGCGCACAGATGCTCGACAAGTTGCCGATGGGTGCCAGCCGCACAATGGAAGGCGAGCGCATGCTCGCCGCCCGCGAGCGCGAGCTTGAGCTCACCATCATGCAGATCGACGGTGTCGAGGCGGTGCGCGTCCACCTTGCCGAACCGGAGAAGTCTGTGTTCGTGCGCGACAGCGCCCCGCCGACCGCCTCGGTCATGGTCAAGCTCGCGCGCGGGCGGCAACTGGCGGACAGCCAGGTCACCGCAATCGTCAATCTCGTCGCCAGCTCCGTGCCCTCGCTCACCGTCGATGCAGTGAAAGTGATCGACCAGCACGGCCGTCTGCTTTCTTCGGCAAAGTCCGGTGATACCGACCGGCTCGATCTGCAGGCCCGGCTCGAGGACAAGCTGCGCCAGCAGGTCTCAGCGCTGCTCACGCCGATGCTGGGCGAAGGCAACTTTTCGAGCGAGATCCAGGTCGATCTCGACATGGATCAGCTGACGTCCGCGCGCGAAAGCTATGACAAGCAGGGCGTGGTGCGCAGTGAGACCCAGTCCGCATCGCAAACATCCGGCGCGAACGGCGCGGCGGGCGTGCCCGGCGTGCTGTCCAACACTCCGCCCCCGCCGACCACCGCCCAACCCGGCGCGCCGGGCGCGGCGGCAACCCCTGCGCCGGGCGCGACGCCCAGCCCCGCGCCTTCGCCTACCAATGGCGAAACATCCTCGGCACGGACGTACGAACTCGGCCGCGAAGTGGCGGTGACCAATGCCACGCCCGGCAAGATCAAGCGCCTCTCGGTCGCGGTCGCGCTGAGCGGGGCAATCATGGCCAAGGCCAAGCCCGCCGAAATCGACCAGATCAAGCAGCTCGTCGCCGCCGCTGTCGGGGCAGATACCGCGCGCGGCGATCAGGTCGCCGTGGTCGTGCGCACGTTCCGGCCCGAGGCTATCCCCGTGCCCGCCTTCTGGGAAACCCCATGGTTCGCCATGATCGTGCGCAATGTGGTCGCGCTGCTCGCCGTGCTGCTTACGCTGCTGCTTGGCGTGCGCCCGCTGATCAAGGTGCTGAAGCGAGACCCCGCAGCCACCGCCACCAAGGATAGCAACGAGAGCGAGCCAGCCAACGAAGGCGAGGAGGACGGGGAAGGTGATACCACCGCAGAGAGCGCTAACCGGCGCCGCCGCAGGAAAATCCCGCGCATCGAACCAATCATCGATCCCGAAACCGGTGAGATCGATCCCGCCGCGCTCAGCCGCCAGGTAAATATGGCGCAGCGCATCGTGGTCGAGCAGCCCGACAGCGCGATCAACGCGTTGCGCCAGCTGCTGAACGAGCCAAATGCGGAGCCGACAGCATGACGGCCATAGCCCCGGAAATAAGCGGTCCCGAGCGGGCAGCGGTGATGGTCATGCTGCTCGACGACGATCATGCCGCGTCACTGCTCTCTCAGCTTGATCCGTCCGAACTGCGCCTGCTGGGCGAAAAGATGTGCGCGATCGGCGAAATCGACGCGGATGCGATCACCCAGGCGCTCCAGGGCTTTGTCGACAATGCCGCATCCGTCACGCTGAACGCCCATGGCCGGGTCGATCAGGTGCGCCAGCTGATGACCCACGCAGTCGGCGAGATGAAAGCCGACAACCTCATGCAGCGCATCGCGCCCGACGCCCCGGTGCCGGGCTCCTCACTCGAACTCGCCCGCTGGCTCACGCCCCATGCGCTGGTGCCGCTGGTGCACGGAGAACACCCGCAAGCGATTGCGGTGCTGCTCGTACAGCTCGATCCCGATGTCGCGGGTGCCGTGCTCCATGCCCTGCCCGAAAGTCTCCAGCCCCAAATCGTCCAGCGTGTCGCCACGCTGGGCCCGGTTGCGCCCGAGGCGATCGGCATGCTTGAGGCGATGCTCGCGCAGAAGATCACCGAATGTCACGGCAGTGCCGCGCTCACGATGGGCGGCCCGCGCGAGGCGGCAGACATCATCAACGCCGCAGCCCGCGCGGTCGAAAAGCGCGTGATGCCCGAGATCGCCCGCAGCGACAAACAGCTCGCCAAAGCCATCGAGAACGAAATGTTCAAGTTCGACCACCTCTTCGTGCTCGACGACAAATCGATGGGCGCCCTGCTGCGCGAGGTCGATTCCGATACGCTTATCGCCGCGCTCAAGGGCATCGGTCCCGAACCGCGCGAGAACTTCTTCCGCGCCATGTCGAGCCGCGCCGCCGAGGGTGTTCGCGACGAAATCGATGCGCGTGGCCGCATGAAGATGGCCGAAGTGGTCGAGGCGCAGAAAGCCGTCGTGGCCGCCGCCCGCCGCCTCGCAGCCGAAGGCGTGATCGTCTTCGGCGCGGGCGACGACGATTATGTCTGAACCGATGCGCGCGCTCTCGCTGGCGAATCTGGGTGGTGGCAGCGGCGGCTTCACCGCCGATCATCGCTTTGGCCGGCACGCCCATGCCGCGCCGGAAACCCCGCGCGAACCGCCCGAGGAAGACCCTGCCGTCAAGGCATTCGCCGCAGGCTATGCTCAGGGCGCCGCCGATGCCGAAGCCGCCTTCAGCGAGGCAATTGCCCAACAGGAGGCCGCCCGTTCGCGCATCGAGCTCGCCTTTGGTCGGCTCGATGCCGATCTCATACGCGATCTGGAGGCGCGCTTGCGCGAAACCGTGCTCGCGCTTTGCACTCCGCTGCTTGGCGAATACGCCACTGATCCCGAAGCGCTTGCCCGCCGTGTGGAGACCGCCGCCGCCATGCTCGCGCGCGCGGCGGATGAACGCGTGATCCGCCTGCATCCGGAAGATCTCGCGCTCGTCGGCGCGCGCCTGCCCGAAGACTGGCACTTCGAACCTGATCCGGGCCTCGAACGCGGCGCTTTGCGCATTGAGGGCGCTGCCGGCGGAGTGGAAGACGGCCCGGCCGGATGGACTCAGGCGCTCAAGGAGGCACTCGGCTCGTGCTGAACAGCACCTCGCTCCTGCTCGCACGCTGCGAAGAAGCTCAGCCCGATTTCGCCCCGCGCCGCTATGGTCTGGTCACAGCCTGCGATGGCGGGCTGCTCGAGGTCAGCGGGCTTTCCTTGCCCATCGGCGCGCAGTGCCGCATCGCGCATGGCGCAGGCTCGCTTATGGCCGAAACGATCGGCTTTCGCGGCGGGCGCATGCTCATGATGCTGCTCGGCGATACCGTGCTGCTGCGCCCCGGCGCGCGGGTTCGGCCAGAAGGCAAGCCCGGCATGCTCCCGGTGGGCGAAGCCTTCCTCGGCCGCGCCGTCGATGGCGAGGGCCTTCCGATAGATGGCGGCCCACCGATCGCCGCGCGCCACGATTGGCCCGCCGGAGGCGTGCGCGGCGGCGCGCTCGACCGTGCGCCCGTGCGCGAACAGTTCGATGTCGGCGTACGCGCGCTCAATGCGCTCACCACCTTCGGCGTCGGCCAACGCATCGGCGTGATGGCCGGCTCCGGCGTCGGCAAATCCGTCCTGCTCGATATGATCGCGCATGGCGCAGAGGCTGAGATCGTCATTGTCGCCCTGATCGGCGAGCGCGCGCGCGAAGTTTCGGATTTCGTCGAAAAGCACATGCAGGGGCCCCGTCGGGCGCGCAGCATAGTCGTAGCGGTGCCCGCCGACCACGCGCCCAACTTGCGCATCCGTGGCGCGATGCTGGCAACCAGCATGGCGGAATACTTCCGTGCCGCTGGCCATCAGGTGCTGCTCATCATGGACAGCCTCACCCGCGTCGCCCACGCCGGGCGCGAAATCGCGCTTCTGCTCGGCGAGCCGGGTGCGGCGCGCGGATACCCCCCGTCCGCGCTCGCCACGATCACCAAGCTGGTCGAGCGCGCGGGCAATTCGGCGGCGAGCGGCGGCTCGGTCACCGGGCTCTACACCGTGCTTGCCGATGGCGACAACCAGGACGACCCGGTCGTCGATACCGCGCGCGCGATTCTCGATGGGCATGTCGTGCTCTCGCGCGATCTGGCGCAGCGGGGGCAATATCCTGCGATCGATATCGCCGCATCCCTCAGCCGGGTGATGAACGATATCGTGCCCTCCGCGCACCAGAACGCCGCCCGTGCCTTCCGCGCGCTGATCGCCAATTACGAGGCCAACCGCGACCTCGTGCTGATGGGTGCCTACCGCGCCGGGGCCGATCCGCAGCTCGACCGCGCGATCGCCATGCACACCGCGCTTACCGCTTTCCTCAGCCAGCCGCAGCGCGAGATCGTGCCGCTTGATCGCAGCGTGGCCGAGCTTGCCGCCCTCATCGGTTCATGAACGCCGAGAGGGCCAAACTGAAGCGCCTGCGCCGGCTTGAACGCCTGCGCGCCATAACGCGCCAAACCGCTCTGGGTGAGGCTGCCAAGGCCGAAGCCGCGCTGGCGCAAGTCACCAACCTCGAAGCGCGCACCACCGCGCTGATCGACGCTTATGCCTCGCGCCGCGACGCGACCGACGCGGGCGAGCTTCAGCGCATGAAGCAGTTCGTCGCCGGGCTTGGCCACATTGCTGCAACCACCGCAGGGGATCTCGCCCGGGCGCGCACCCATGCCGACACCCGTGCCGCCGAAGCCGCCGAGGCCGAACGCCGCCGCGCGGCCGTGGAAGACCGCGTCAGCGCGGTCCAGCAACGCATCGCCCGCAAGGCCGCCGAGAGCGCCACACCCACGGCTGCGGGATCGTCTGGTCCGGTTGGCACGGCTCTTGAATAGCAGTCGTTAACCACATGTGTCGACCGCCCTGTCCCATACCTAGATTGCCAAGGACTTGCCCCCGATGACCGCGCCCGCCGCATCCCTGATCCAGCGCCAGCGACCAGTCCGAGAGGCTCCGCGCGATGCTGTGCAGCCCGCGCGCACAGCGCATCCTTCGGCGCAAAACACCAGCGTTGCCGAAGGTTTCAAGGCCCATCTCGAACGCCGCAGCCCGCTTTCTC
>CANFIV010000041.1 GCA_947446935.1 Sphingomonadaceae bacterium
ACCGGCTCCTCCGCGCTCACGCCGAGCGCGGCGCGGGTGGCAGGCGATGGGGCTTCCTGAGCGGCGCGATCTGCCAGCGCGCGGATGGCGGCGGGCTTTGCGATCCCGCGCGCGGCGCACCATGTGCCCAGCGCGGCGGTGGCGCTGTCGGTGGCGGCGAGAGTGCGTTCGAAGCGGCTGAGCGTGGGGGTGCAGGCGGAGAGTGCCAGCGCGATGCCTGCGGCGAGTGCAGGCCGCAGGATCAGATGCCCCCCGGCACCGAAGCGCGGCCCACAGCGGTCAGCCCGTCCACCAGCACTGCGGCGCAAGCATCGAGCAGGGCCTGCTCGGTGGAGCGGATCACGAAGTTCGCGCCGACTTTGCCTTCGCGGAAGAACGGGTAGCTGCCGATCTGGCAGCCCTCGTGCGCCTTCTCGGTCTCGCGCAGCAGGTCCGCCACTTCGCTTTCGGCGACCCAGCAGCCTACGGTGACCGAGAGCAGCGGCAAGCCGCCCTCCAGCGTGCCGGTGAGCCCATCAAGCATCTGCGCGGTGATCCCCGGCACCCCGGCCATCAGGAACACATTGCCTGCCTTGATCCCCGGCGCGCCCGAAAGCCGGTTGGGGATCAGGTCCGCACCCTCGGGCACGCGCGCCATGCGCAGCCGCGCCGGATTGATGCCGCCGCGCGAGGCGTAATAGTCGGTCAGCACCTGTTCGGCGACGGGGTGGATGACCACCGGCACGCCCAGCGCCTCGGCCACCGCGTCCACGGTGATGTCATCATGCGTCGGCCCGATGCCGCCGGTGGTGAAGAGATAATCGTTGCGCGCCCGCAGCGCATTCACCGCCTCGATGATCGCGGCCATGTCATCCGGCACGACGCGCACTTCGCGCAGGCGAATGCCCTGCACCCCCAGCCACGTCGCGATCTGCGCAATGTTCTTGTCATGCGTGCGGCCAGACAGGATTTCGTCACCGACCACGACAAGCGCGGCGGTCCAGATGCGGGAGGTTTGGGTCATGGGCCGTTCGATAGCGCATTGGGTGAAGCGCGCAATGGGGCTTTGGGGGGGGGTGGGGCCCTCAGAGCAAATCGAGGCGGGAAAGGAAAGAGCCTCCGGTGGGCAAGGGCCACAGCCCTTGCAACCCTGAATCATATCGAGAACGGAGCAGGATCGACTTGATTGTCAAAGCATCTCCGGTCAAAAATAGGGCCATGACGCAAGAAGAAATTCTGCAGCTTTTCGTACCGCACCTGCTCGAAAAACGGGTGGCATTGACGTCCGGGAAGCGTCTCGTTCATTACACAAGTGCAGAATCAGCATATAAAATCATTGCTGGCCGCCAAATTTGGTTGCGCAACGCGCAAATGATGAATGATTATTCGGAAATAAGATACGGTCTTGATTGTATTATTCAGGCATGGGCTTCGCCTGCTGGGCGAGATTTACAAGCTTTGCTCAACCGATTGAAAGAAGGGTTAAGCGATGAATTAGCTGATCTATTTGATGGTCACACCGATGGCTTGAAGATTGGAACATTTATTGTTTCTCTGTCCGAGCACGAAGATGGTGAAGACCAATTCGGCCGATTATCCATGTGGCGTGCATACGGAGGTCAAACAGGGGTCGCCATTGTTCTCAACAACGCGGCGTTTGCGGGCAACACAGACGAGATGCGCGTCTTCTCAAACCCGGTTTTTTATCTGGATATTCCAACATTTGTGCAGTGGTTTGAAGGCTGGGCACGGCCGATAATCGCCGCCGAAAAGAAGTTGCACGAGATCGGTCCAGATCAAGTGCGCAACTTGCTTTTCATGATATTCCGTTCATTCGCGCTTTGCACGAAGCATCCAGCCTTTTCGGAGGAGAAGGAATGGCGGGTGTTCTATTCGCCCGTTCACGAGGGAAATTCTGAGTGGATCGAGACGGCCGTAGAGATTGTGAACGGTGTGCCTCAGCATCTCATGAAGCTTCATCTGAAAGACAACCCTGAGCGGGGAATAACTGGTGTGGCACCCGCAAGCTTGCTAAATCGCGTTATTATAGGCCCCTGTGAGTATCCCATCCAAGTAAGGGCAGCTATTGCTGCTGCAATGACTGAAGTCGGAATCGAGAATCCGCTGGAAATGATGTGGATGTCCTTGATCCCTTACCGCCATTGAACGCCCTCTGCATCTTGGTAACGCATTAGGGCTAGGATGAATTCAAATTTAGCGATCGGTGTTCGGTGAATTTATTTCAATCAGGGTTAGCCTCCCCCAGCCCCATCAGAGTAAACGCCCCAGTGCCGGGCAGGTCGATGCGCAGTTCCAGCGTGCCGCCGGCCGCTTCCACGAACCGGCGGAGGGTGGAGAGGTAGAGGTCGGTCTGACGCTCGATCTTGAGCACCGAGGGTTGTTTGATCCCGAGACTTTGGGCGATCTGCTCTTGGCTGCGCTGCGTCAGCTGGCGCAGGGCCTTGAGTCCCTCGATTTCCGCCAGCATTCCGGCAGCGCGTGTCTTGATGCGGGCCTGCCGTTCGGGCGGGAGGGCCGCCATGATCTCGTCGTGCGTGCGTGCCATCGTCACTTGCCTTTCAATGTCTCGAGATGCTCTGCAAACCGGGCATCGGCCCTTGCGATCAGGCCCTTGTAGAACCGGCGCTGGGCCACGCCGCTCTTGTCTCCCGCCACGAGGATGATGGCCTGCCGCTCCGGATCGAAAGCGAAGGCAACCCGCCAAACCCCGCCATCGGCTCGGAACCGCAATTCCTTCATGTTGGCGTACCTTGAGCCAGTCAGCGTGTCGGCATGTGGTCGACCAAGCGAAGGGCCGAGTTCGGTCAGCACTTCAGCCATCATCAGCAGGCCATCCTGCACATCTTCCGCCAGTGCCGCCATCTCCGGCAGAAAGGCATCGTGGTAGAGAACGGTCCATGCCATGAGGTGCTATAGCTTGAGGGCTATGAATTGTCCATAGCTTTCAGGCTATATCGGGAAAGTGCAAGTCACAAACTCCTTTCCGGCACGCCCTGTTTCCGCTGCATGGGAGGCAAGCGGGATTTTGGCAGCTTGTTGCAGTGACCAGTGGGGAAAGGTGCCGAAGGTCCGGGTGAGGGGTTTTCTTTCAGGACCGTGTCAAGCTCCTACCCCTCCGTCAGTGCTTCGCGCTGCCACCTCCCCATTTGGGCTGCGCCAAAATGGGGAGGGTTTGGGATGAAAGGGTGGTGGCACTTGCCATCTTGGTGCGAAGCCGCTTCACTGCGCTCGGGTTGGGTCTGCCATGCACACGCCTTTGGGATGGGTGCCGCCAAGCACGATCCGGTGTCTCTGAACCGATCACGCCCGAAAGTTCCTGCTCTTGGCCCGAATTCTGCCCCTGCGCCGGTATCGATGCTTTTCGCGGCGGGCGTGGCTCGTGATCGCCGCTGCGGGGCTGGCTGATGGCGAAGCGGCTTTCGCCCAGCGGGTGGATGACAATGCGATCGCCAACGCCAGCGATGCATTCGGGCAGGCGATCGGCAACGAGAAGGTCGGGCTCTACACGGTGGACGATGTGCGCGGGTTCAATCCGGTCGATGCCGGAAACACGCGGATCGAAGATCTCTACTTCGCGCCTGTGGACCGGTTGCCGAACCGGCTTATTCGCGGCAGCAAGGTTCATGTCGGCATTTCGGCGCAAGGGTATCCGTTCCCAGCGCCGACCGGGATCGTCGACTACGACCTTTCGGCGAGCAGCGATGCCGACCAGCTGACGATCAGCGCAGAGCGGGGGCAGTTCGGCTCTCAGGTGCTCAGCGTGGATGCGCTGCAGCCGCTGGACGATCACCTCAAGGCCTATCTTGGCGGCACGCTGCGCCGGCAGAAGCGGCATGAGGGTGGCGATTTTAAGGGCTATGTTGTCACGGGAGGCTTGACGTGGAGGCCCTATGCCGGTGCCAGCGCGACTGTCTTCTACTCGCGAAACCGCGCCTATGATGACGAGACGGCGCCCTCGATCTTTCCCGGCGGGGATTACCTGCCGCCCAAGATCACGCGCCGCGCGATGATCGGCCAAACGTGGAGCAAGCGCGACAATCTGCAGGAGCTGGCTGGTATCGTGGCCCGGCTGCCCTTTGGCTCATGGCAACTCGAGGCGGGACTGTTTCACGCCGAGCGCCGGATAGATGCCAATTTCACCGACCTGTTTGCCAACATGCGGCCCGATGGCACAACGGCCAATCGAACGATTCTGGCCGACGCGAACAATCTCGACCGGACGCTTTCGGGCGAGGCGCGGCTGACACGCACGTTCGGCACCAGCGCGCTGGCGCACCGGCTGATTGTCAGCTTTCGCGGTAAGAGCGGCAAGCGGCGGTTCGGCGGGGTGCAGTCGATCGCGCTGGGCGAGAGCAGCCTCAACTTTGCCGACGAGCGGCCACGGCCGACCTTCGCGTTCGGGCCGGACGATACGGACAAATCGGGGCAAGCTACACTTGGCCTTGGTTATACGATGACGGCGGCGGGCCGTTTTCTGCTCGATCTCGGCATTTCGAG
The DNA here is from genome assembly GCA_947446935.1 of Sphingomonadaceae bacterium. GTDB lineage: Bacteria > Pseudomonadota > Alphaproteobacteria > Sphingomonadales > Sphingomonadaceae > Novosphingobium. The sequence goes on from CANFIV010000041.1 coordinate 4,498, forward strand.
TTCGCGCTACCGGAAAACCATAACGTTTACCTCGGCCGGCCTTGTGACCTCGGTGCGGGACAGGCCTGTGACCGGCAGTGTGACCGGGTCGGTCAACCTGTCGCGTGCGCTTTCGCTCTATGGCGGGCACGTGCGCGGCTTTGAGGAAGTGGCAGTGGCACCGGCCAATGCGGCCAACCGGGGCGCGGTGCCGCCGGCTATACACACACAGCAGACCGATCTTGGCCTGCGCTATACGATAACCCCGGCGCTGAGTCTGGTGATGGGCGTGTTCCAGATCCGCAAGCCTTACTACAACCTTGATGATCAGGCGAATTACCGTGAGCTGGGCACCTCATCGAACCGGGGGCTGGAAGCCTCGCTGACAGGCACGCTCCGGCCGGGGCTCAGCCTGGTGCTCGGCAACGTGCTGCTGGATTCGCGCATCAGCGGCGAACTGGTCGACAGCGGCCGCATCGGCCCGCGCCCGATCGGCAGCATCCGGCGGCGCAGCATCGCCAATATCGACTGGCGGCTTGGCGGTGGCAAAAGCCCGTTGTCGCTGGATTTCGCCGCTGAATCCCTGTCTGCGCGGGTCGGCAATGCCAGCAACCGGCTTTCGGCCCCGGCGCGCAAGACGTTCGATCTCGGCGCGCGGTATCGCTTCAATGTCGCTGCGGTTCGCGCGCTGCTGCGCGTGCAAGTGGCCAATGTGCTGGATGACTATGGCTGGCAGGTCGCCACCAATGGCGCGTTCCAGTATTCTGTGGGCAGACGGTTTCTCGCCGAATTGCGGGTCGACATCTAGCGGCGCAGGTTTCCCTCCGCGCGGGGGGCTTGCTTGTGGCCCCCTCTACCAACCCACTCCCCTGAAGGGGAGAGGCTATTGTTCGGCTGCTTCCTGCTCGGTTGCCACGGCGGCGACCGGTTGCGCCTTGGTGAAGCGCATGATGCCGTCGTCGAGGGGGTTTTGCTTGAGCCAGACTTTGTCGAACACGTAGTCCTGGTTGAGGCGCCAGGGCATGGTGGGGGCATTCTTGGGCTGGATGGCGAGGCCGCGCTGGATGTAGCCGGAGGAGAGATCGAGCGGCGTGTCTTCGCCGAGGGTGTGGTCCGGGGCGAGGTAGGGCGTGGCGGCGTCGGCGCCGATGGCCTTCATGTGGTTGAGCAGGCGGCAGACGTAATCCGAATCGATGTCGGCGCGCAGGGTCCACGAGGCGTTGAGGTAGCCGAAGACCTGCGCGAGATTGGGCAGGTTCGAATACATGCAGCCTTTGTAGTAGTAGCGTTCATTGAATGCGACAGGCTGGCCGTCCATGCTGAGCGCGATCTTGCCGCCCACGGTCATGGTGAGACCGGTGGCGGTGACGATCACGTCGCAGTCGATCCGCTTGCCGGACTTGAGCAGGATGCCCTGCGCGTCGATCCGCTCGATATGGTCGGTGACGATCTCGGCCTTGCCGGCGCGGATCGCCTTGAACAGATCGCCATCGGGCACGAGGCAGAGGCGCTGTTCCCAAGGGTTGTAGGGCGGGGTGAAGGCGGCTTCGTCGTACTTGGGGCCGAGCTGCTCCTTGAGCTTTTCGGTAAGGAACGCGCGGGCCTTTTCAGGCTCGGCGCGCGCGCGCTTGTAGACCATGTCCTGCATTTTCACGTTCTTGAAGCGCGTGATCTTGTAGGCGAGCTTTTCAGGCAGGAACTTGCGCAGCGCGTTGGCGATGGCATCGCGCGCGGGGCGCACGGCATACCAGGTGGGTGTGCGTTGGAGCATGGTGACGTGTGCGGCGGTTTCGGCCATCACGGGGACCATGGTGACCGCAGTGGCACCTGAGCCGATCACGACGACGCGCTTGCCCGCGTAATCGGGGTCTTTCGGCCAGAACTGCGGATGGAGGACTTTGCCGACAAAGTCCGCGATGCCCGGGATCTGTGCATCATAGGGCTTGTCGTAATCGTAGTAGCCCGAGCCGAGATAGAGGAAGCGGGCGGTGGTGCGTGAACGCTGGCCGTCGGCGGCTTCGGTGGTGATCGCCCAGTGCGCGGCTGCGCTGTCCCAATCGGCGGAGACGACTTTGGTGTCGAAGCGAATGTGTTCGCGGATGCGGCGCTCATCGACGATGCGATTGAGGTATTCGAGGATCGAGGGACCGTCGGCGATGGACTTCTCGTGCTTCCACGGTTCGAACACGAAGCCGAGCGTGTGCATGTCGCTGTCTGACCGGACGCCGGGATAGCGGAACAGATCCCAGGTGCCGCCAAGGTTCTCGCGCCGTTCGAACAGGGCGTAGCTGCGATCGGGACAAAGCATCTGCATGTGCGCGGCCATGCCGATGCCGGAAAGGCCCGCGCCGATGATCGCGACATCGATGTCTGTCTGCTTGCCCGCGTGCAGCTTTGCTTCGAAACCCATCATAACCTCCGGTCTTATTGACAGAGGTGATAGCAGCGAAGGGCGCGAATGCCAGCCTGTTTCAGCGGTCGGTTAAGCCGGGCCAATTGCACTTTGCGCGAGGAAGCCGCAAAAGCCGGGTCATGCCGATCATTGCCGCGCGCCGCTATACTCAGGGGAAGCCCCATTCGGTCGATGTGGCCGTATCGGGCAGACCGGCAGAGGATAGCCTGCCGCCGGGATGCTTCGACTGGATTGGCCTGTGCGATCCCACGGCGGAGGAGATGGACCGCGTCGGCCGGCAGTTCGGCCTGCACCCGCTGGCGATTGAAGACGCGCTCAATCCGCGCCAGCTGCCCAAAGTGGATATCTACGGCAAGCAGCTCTTCGTGGTGGCGCGGACGGCTGCGCTGGGCGTGGGCGAAGACGCGATCACGTATGGCCAGACGACCGTGTTTCTGGGCGAGCGGTTCATCGTGTCGGTGCGGCTGGGATCAGCGCGGGCGCATGCCGACCTGCGCCGCTCGCTGGAAGCGGATTCGGAGCATCTGGCGGAAGGCACCGACTATGTGCTCCATGCGGTGCTGGACTTCATCGTTGATGGCTATTTGCCGATTGCCGACCAGTTCGAGGAAGTGGCGCACGCGATTGAGGAAGCCGCGATCGACCAGTTCCCGGGGCCTGATACCATCCGCCGCATTTTCCGCCTGCGCCGCGAACTGCGCAAGTTCGAGCGGATCATCGGGCCGATGGAGGAAATGGTGGAGCGGCTGGTGGTGGCCGATCTGCCGACCATCGATCCTTCGGCGCGCATCTGGTTCCGCGATGTGCTCGACCATGTGCGCCGGGCGATGGCGCGGATGGACGGCTTGAAGGAAACGCTGGCGGCGACGGTGGAGACGGCGGGCTTGCTTGAGCAGCACCGGCAGGGCGTGATCACTCGGCAGCTTGCCGCATGGGCCGCGATATTGGCTGTGCCGACGGCGATTGCGGGCATCTACGGCATGAACTTCGATTACCTGCCCGAACTGCACTGGCATTGGGGCTATCCGATGGTGTGGGCGCTCATCGCAGTGATCTGCGGTGGGCTGCTGTGGCGGTTCCGGCGGATTGGTTGGCTTTAGGAGGTCAGTCGCCAATCGATTGGCGGTGAGCCGTGCTCTTCCAGAAAGGCGTTCGCGCGGCTGAAGTGGCCGCAGCCGAGGAAACCGCGGTGGGCGGATAGCGGGCTGGGGTGTGGGGCCTCGAGGATCAGGTGCGCCCCGCCGCTCGCCGCGCGGATCAGCGGAGCCTTGGCGCGGGCGTGGCTGCCCCAGAGGAGGTAGATGCAAGGGGCGCAGCGCTCGGCGACAGCGCGGATCGCGGCGTCGGTGAAGAGCTCCCATCCGCGCCCCTGATGCGAGGCGGCCTGCCCGGCCTCGACTGTCAGCACCGTGTTGAGCAGCAGCACGCCTTGCCTCGCCCAGTCTTCAAGATGGCCGTGCGCGGGGCGGGGGAGGCCGAGATCGGCTTGCTGCTCCTTGAAGATATTGGCGAGACTGGGCGGCACGCGCTGCCCGTGCGGGACTGAGAAGGCGAGGCCGTGCGCCTGGCCCGGGCCGTGATAGGGGTCCTGGCCCAGAATCACGACCTTGACCGAGGGCAGCGGGGTGAGATCGAGCGCGGCGAGGCGCGTGCCGACAGGTGGATAGATCGTCTTGCCCGCCACTTCCTCGGCCTTGAGGAATCCGCACAGCGTACGCATCGGGCGGCTTGCCAGAACAGGATCGAGTGCGGCGCGCCAAGTTTCGGGAATTGCGGTTGCTGTCATCGAAGCGCAGTGTTAGCCGCCCAGCGATGGGCTGGGAATACCGCTGGGAGTACCGCCGTGAATTCTTGCGGTAATACTGGCGGGAATACTGTTTGCATGCCGCCCA
>CANFIV010000042.1 GCA_947446935.1 Sphingomonadaceae bacterium
CAGGGCTGCAGGGCGAGCCAACGAGAATGAAAATACGCAAGCTGGAATAATCATGGTCGCCGATCTCGGGCGAGGCCAGCAGCTGGTACAGCGCCGTCGGCGGCAGGTACATGTGCGTGACCTTGTATTCCGCAATCGTGCGCAGCACGCGCTCGGCATCGAAGCCGGGCAGGATAACCTGCGTGGCGCCGAGGCTCATGGTCGAAAGCGCGACCGGCCCTGCCGCATGGGTGATCGGCGCGGAGACCAGCGCGACCGGATTGTCGGTGCGCCCGCCCATGCCGTCAGCGGCAGTCTCGATCATCGTGCCCCAGCCGAGGTTGGTGACATTCGCACCCTTCGATGGGCCGGTCGTGCCGCCAGTGGGGAAGATGCCGACCATATCCATCAGGTTGCCGAAGGCGTCGATCTCGGGCTCGACGAAGTCGGCGGCCGTCACGTCCGCCATGAATTCCTCAAGGCTCGGATCATCACCCATGCGCTGGTCAAGGCACACGAAATGTTGGAGCGTGGGGCACAGGTCCTTGAGCTGCTGCACCTCTTCGGCCTTCGACGAGTGATAGACCATCCACTTCAGCCGCACGTAATTGATGTAGGCGGCGTTGGCGTCGATCGCGTTGCGCGTGTTGACCGGGATCCACTTGCCATTGGCGCGCCACATGGCGAGCACCGCCACGAGGAGCATGCCATCGTTCGGGCCATAGAACCCGAGCAGGTCCTGATTCTCAAACCCATGCTTCTGCAGCGCGGCAGCGATCCGCTCGGACAGCTCCTTGGTTTCGGCGAAAGTCAGCTTGAGCCCGCTTTCGGTATCCACGATCGCAAGGCGCGAAGGATCACGGTCATGGCCGCGGTCGAAGTAGTCGATGGCACGCATTGTGCTGTTATCCCCAACGGTTGATTTCAGGGCCGGGTGCCCATGTTTTAAACGGTTCAGACGTGGTGGCCATGGCCCGGGCTGCCAGAAAACAGGGCCGTTCTGCCACACGTGTCAGCCAGGCGCGGCTCAACGGCGCGCTGGCGAATGCTTCGGGCCGGATCAATTCCATTCCTGCCAGCCAGCTATAGGTAACCAGATCAGCGATGGAAAAATCGCCCATCAGCCAGTCGCGGCCATCGGCCAGTTTGTCCTCGCAGCGCGCGACGGCCTGATCGACCTTGGTCTGGCTGTCAGCCACCTGGCCCGCATCGATGGCGTCATCATGCAGCGCCTGCCAGCGCGCGCGCAGATCGTCGGAGACGACCGAAGCGGTGAGCGAGGCAAAAGCCTCTGCCGGAATGGCAGCAATGGCCTGTTGCGACGAAGCGAGGTTGCCCAGCAGCGCCGCCGCGGGCGAAAGCCGCTCGGTGATCTGGCGGCACCACATCAGCATTTCCCAGTGAGCATAGGCATCACTCGGCTGAAGCCCGCAGCCCCCGGCCAACTCATCGAAATACTGTGCGAGGAATACCGACTCGGTCATGGCCTCGCCATCGATCACCAGCACCGGGCCCTCGCCCTCGATGCCCAGATCAAGCGCGATGGGTTCGGTGATCCCCGGCAGTCTATGACGCGCACCCGCCAGCAAATCGATCGGATGGCAAGGAATGTCGAGCCCGCTTTCAGCCAGCGCGGCCAGCACGGTAAGCGAAGCGCCGTTGGGTTCGCCATGATAGAGCACTGCACCCATCAGACGATCCCTTCCATCACGAGGCTGTAGCGCGCCGCCAGATCGGTCTTCCCCATCGCCCAAGTGCGCTTCACCGCATCGCGTTCATAAACGCGCTTCAGCCAGCGCATGATATTCGGCGTCCTTTCGCGGCTGGCGAGATCGGGCTGCGACAAGGGCAGCGAATAGGTCGAATTGAAGATGTTGATATCGGCGAGGCTGTAGGCATCGGACCCCACATAGTCGCGCTTGCCAAGCTCTTCCTCAAGCTTGGCGATGCCCAGCGCCACGCGGCGACGGCTTTCGGCCATTTCGCTCTCCGAGAAATCCCCGTTGATCGCCTTGCGCCATGCGATGCGGCGCTCGGGCAGCGGAATGCGGTCAATCGCGGCCGCCAATTCCTCGGGATCACGCTTGCGCACCATCGGCCCCACGAAAACGCTCCAGCCAATCATCGAGAAGCTGGGCCCAAGCCACTGGTCCATGAACTTCATCCACCAACGCACGCGCCACCGGTCCTGCGCATCGGCGGGCATGAGGTCCGGGCCCGGAAACGCCGCGTTGACGTATTCCATGATCGCAGTGCTCTCGGTCAGCACTCTGGTGCCGTGCGTCATCGCCGGGATCGTGCCCTGCGGGTTGATCGCGAGGTACTTGGGCTTGTGCTGGTCGAACTGCAGCATGTCGATATAATGGCTGGCGAAGGGCACCCCCTTTTCCATCAGCGCCAGCATGGGTTTGCCCGAATTGGCATTCGGCTCCCAGTGGTAGAGCGTGACCTCGGTCATGACTTTCTGCTCTCTCCCGGTTCTGCGCGCATTGCAGAATTGCCTTACTGCAATTGTTAGTGTTGCATACTAAATCAGCGCGAGGCGCGGTTCAAGGGTTCCTGCCCCGATAGGCAGATGCCGCGTCGGCTTACGACTAGACGCGCGCGCGCGCTAAGTGCTGCGGGGCGTTCAAATTTCACCTGGTGGCACGCCATCGCGCGCCGAACGTCAGCGCGCCGCCATGCTCCAACGCCACAGTCCGTCGTGGCCCGAAAGCGGCGCACCCAAGCGCGCCTCGCTGGCACGGCGAAGGCCATCGGCTTCCAGCAAGCCGCGCAGCACGACCCAGTCGCTCCACCGTGTCAGGCCCTCGATGCGCCCGGCACCCGCCATGGCACTGTGCGCATCGCGCAGGGGCACCTTGGCAAGATCAATATGCTGCAGCCCTGCAGCGGTCCGGGCATAGTCTGCCGTTTCAGCGAGACGGCTGTCGAACACCACAAATGCCGGAATGACAGCCGCCCTGGCCGCCACCGGGATCGTCGCAGCAGCGCCCGCCAGCGCCGATCCCTTGAGCATGGCTCGCCGGTCGATCCGCATCAGCTCGCCTTCCCGAGATACTTGGCAATCGCATCAAGCTCGGCATCGGTCACATCGACCTTGGTCTGCACCGGCATCGCACCTTTGCCCATGCGCACCACGCTGTGCACGTAATCGGCCGTCAGATCGGTGCGGTTCGCAAGCAGGCCCTTGTCCGGCGTGTCGCCCGCCATGATTCGCTGCTTGGTCAGCAGGTTGGTGCCCATACCGCCCAAGAGGTGGCAATACCCGCAGTGGACCTGAAACAGCACTTTTCCGTCCCCACCGGGCTTGAGCCGGTCGCCAGCAGGTGCTTCGCCGCGCATCTGGTAGGGCGGCGGCGGTCCCGGAGGGGGCCCTGGCGGAAGCGCGGCAACGGCGGCGGCAGAGGCCAGAAGTCCGGCGGCGAGGATCAAGTGCTTCATGCCTTGCCTCCTCGATTGGCGGCATAGGCCGCAGGCCAGATCCCCTGCTTGCCCGGCGCGACAATCCCCGCAGGATCAAGCGCATTCTTCACCTTCTCGCCGAACCGGCGCAGCGCGTGGTCGTTGAAATCGAAGGTGTCCATCACCGGGTCCATCCAACCGAGGTGAGTACGATATTCGGCATAGCCCGCCTTGGCCGTCTCACCGATCAGCGTATCGAACAGGCGGCGCATTTTCAGCACCTCCTCGGCATTGTCGCGGTCGTACATCAGCATATTCACGTTGTTGGCAAAGCGCCCGCCGATGGTGAAGCTGGCGTAGAAATCGACATCGAAGTCGGCGATGATCTTGCGGCTGCGGTGCATCTGGTCGAGCACGTGCTTGCCGGTCGCCGGCACCACTGGCGAGAAGCCCATGTGCGCGCCGCGCCCACCGATCCAGTCGCTCATCTGCAGCGGGACCGCAGAGGGAATGCCCATCGTCGTCTCGATCCCGTGGATGTAGTCACCCGGGTGCCACCAATGCTCGGCCGGCGGCGTCGCCAGATTGCGCGCCATCGCCGCCTTCACAACCTCGGCCTTGGCCTTGACCACGCCCTCGTCGCCATAGAAGCGCAGCGCAACCTGCCAGTAGCCGAGGCCATATTGCTTGAGCAGTTCGTCCACCCGCGCATCGGGGATCGCGCCGGGCTTGTCCCAAAAGTCCTTGCGCTGGCCTTTCAGCACCATCTTGCCGAGCCAGCTCGGGATGAACACGTTCTGGTCGATCAGGCCCGAAATCTTGAGCGGCGCGATCGTGTCGATCACCCAGCCGATATCGTCCACCGCCGGAATATCCCACACCAGCTCGAGCGATGTCTCGGGCGCGGGCTGCAACCACAGCCCGGCCTTGGTTACGATGCCGAGATTGGACTGCGAGAAGGCCAGATCGAACGTCGGGCCATAGCTCATTGGAAACAGGTGCCAGGCCGGATTGCCTGTCATCGCGCCCATGCCCGTGCGCACCAGATCGCCGTCCGGCAGAACCGCCTCGATCCCGCACAAATTGCGCGCGTGGAGCCCATAGGAAGTATCACCGATGCCGTGCTCGAGCGCGTTGCCAAGCACCGAGCCCCAGGCATTGCCCGGCACCGAAAGCCAGAGCGGGGCCTTCTCGCGCTGGATCTGCTCATACAGGTCGAAAAACCCGACGCCCGGTTCAACCACGCAATAGGCGAGCTTGTGATCGAGCTCGAGCACCTTGTTCATGCGGCCCAGATCGAGCACGATCGAGCCCGCAAGGCGCGGCGCGGCATTGCCATAGCCCAGGTTCTTGCCGCGCGAGACCGGCCAGAGCGGAGTCTTGTGCTCATTCGCCAGCCGCACGATCGCACGCACTTCCTCGACATTCGCCGGCGCGATCGCGGCGCCGGCGGGCCACTCCTCGGCATCACCCGGCGCATATGTATCGGAATAGGCGTCGCGGTCGGCATCGGTGGCCATGACCCAGTCTTTGCCGACGACACCGGCGGCCGCGGTGAGCATGGCATCGAAGGTTTTAGGGCTGACGCGGGGCGGCAGATGCAGCTTCACCGGCGGAATTCTCCCATGTTTATTTTCTACCAATTGTTAGCATTTTGCAGTGAACCTGACGCTTCGTCAAGTCAGCGCGTAATACCGCACATGATTGCCATCGGGCCGCCGTTCGCCGACGCCGATGAACACATGCCGCGTCAGCCAATCGTGCGGGCCCTTGCTCGTCTCGAAGGTCGGTTGCGCGCGCAGATAGTATTCGGCGTGGGGCACGGGCGTGCCGCCGGCAAAGGCCCACTGGCGCAGGCGATCCATGGTGCCGGGCTCGCGCCCCCACAGGAAGCCCTTGTTTTGCATGTAGATCAGCGTGCCGTCATCCACCTCCAGCATGTACCGCGCGTCGAACACGGCGGTGTCATCAGGCCGGAAGAAGGCATAGTCGCCGCCCGAATTGGGCACGGCCTTGCCCTTGAGCCGCGGCCCCTCGAATTCCCCATCATCAACATAGACCGCACTGCGCATGCCCCCGCTCGGCACATCGGGGATCATCTGCACGCGGGTGAAGCGCAAGGTGCAGGCGAAGGCGAATTCCAGCCGTGGGTTGTCGAGGGTCGAGAAGTCCATTGTGTGCGTTCCCAAATTAGGGACAGGCCCTATTTAATAATTGCTCAAGATCGTCAGGCTCGGCCCGTCGAGCGGCTTGCCCGCCTTCGTCTTCGCCAACTCATCAGCGCGGGTCTGCGTCTGCTGGTCGATCAGATAGGCGTGGATCGCATCGGCATCGCCGGGGGCAAGCACATCATCCCAGCGCGGCATCCCGCCCGGCACCAGCGCGCCTTCCAGCACGATCTGGCGGAACATCTCATGCGTGCCGGGCTGCATGCGCCGCAAATCCGGCGTGATCGAGCGGTGCCGGTTGGCATGGCAGATCGCGCAATTGCCAAAGAACAGCCCCTGCCCGCGCGCAATCATGGCGGCATCCGCACCCGCCACTTGCGCCGGCGGTTCGGGCGCCACTTCAAGCGGCGGCAGCAAGGGCGGCTTCTCCACCGCGCCCCCGCCCAGCCGGAACACCAGCAGCCGGTTCGCATTGCCCCGGTCATACGCCGCCGAATAGCGCGGCACGAACGGGAACCCGCCCCCGCCCCACCCGGCCATGACCGCGATATATTGCACGCCGTTCAGCTCATACGTCATCGGCGCGGCCATAATCGGCGTGCCGGTCTCGATGGACTTGAGCACTTTGCCGCTCTTCGTCTCGCGCACGTAAAGCGTGCCGCCGACATTGCCATGGATGAGCAGGCCCGAAGCGGTGGTGAGCACGCCTGCGCGGTCCTGCCACCCGGCGGTGTCTGCCGCCCAGACGGTCTTGCCCGTCAGCGGCTCGATGGCGCGGATCTGCGCCTTGCCGGGATCGCGCAACGCCTCGGCATAGGCTGGCAAGGCGCGCACCGCATCGGCCATCGGCGGCGGCAGACTGGCAAGCGCCTCCTTAACATCAGGCGTGAAAATCAGCGCCGCATCGTTGTTGAGCCCCCGCGCCTTGTAGGGTTTCTGCCCCGGCGTCATGAACATGAGGTTCCCCATGTCGAGCACCGCCGCATAATAGAGCCCGGTCGCCGGATCGAACGAAGCCGGATGCCAGTTGCGTGCGCCCGGAGTAGCCGGGAACACGATCTTGGGCCCGCTCGTATAATCGCTCGCCTCGGGATCGAGGATCGGCCGCCCTGTGCCGGGCTCGATGCCCTTGGCCCAGTTGATCCGCACAATCGCGCTGGCCTTTAGCAGCGTCCCGCTCGCGCGGTCGATCACATAGAGAAAGCCGTTCTTGGGTGCATGGAGGATCACCGAGCGATCTGCTCCGTCCACCTTCAGATGCGTCAGGATCAGTGGCTGGGTCGAGGTGAAGTCCCAATTGTCGCCCGGCGTTTCCTGATAATGCCAGACCATCCGGCCCGTCTTCGGATCCAGCGCCACCAGCGTGCCGAGATAGAGGTTGTCGCCGCCTGCAGGGCTGCGCTTGGATGTCGCGTAAGGCCCGCCATTGCCCGTGCCGACCAACAGATACCCCGTCTCGGGATCAAACGCGATCGCATCCCACGGCGCGCCGCCACCCCCGATATCCCAGCGGCTCTTGGCATCCCAGGTCTTGAGAGCGGCATCGAGGTCCGGCGTTTCCTGCGGACCCAGCGCCGGATCACGCGGCACCACATGCCAGCGCCAGCGCAGCTTGCCCGTCTCCAGGTCCAGCGCCGTAACATAGCCGCGCACATCGTATTCCGCGCCCGCCATGCCGATGACGACAACATCGCCCGCAATCTCGGGTGCCCCGGTGGAATTGTCGCCCTTGCGGCGGTTTTCGATGAAGTCGCTCTTCCACACTACCGTGCCGGTCTTCGCATCGAGCGCATAGAGCCAGCCGTCGAGCGTAGCGACGAACACCTTGCCATGCGCCACCGCGACCCCGCGATTGACCATGTCGCAGCAAGCCGTGCGATTGAGCTGCATGTCGATTTCGGGTTCAAAGGCCCAGAGTTGCTTGCCCGTCGCGGCATCATACGCATAAGCGCGGCCCGCCACGCCCGAGGTATAGAGCACCCCGCCGACCATGACCGGCGTCGCCTCCATGCCGCGCATGGTGCCGAGCTCGGCCTGCCAGGCAAGGCCCAGGGTGCCGACATTCTCCGCGTTGATCTGCGTGAGCGCCGAATGATGCGTCTTGCCCGCATCCCCGCCCGGGCTGGTCCACTCGCTCCCCGCGCCGAGCTGCGGCGATGCTGCGCCGATGCTGCAGGCAGCGAGAAGAGCCAGCGCAAAACCCGCAATCGTGCGCATCAAAGCGCGTCCCACGGGCTTGGCATCCGGTATGGCACCGTGATGAAATTCGCCTCGATCTGCTCGATCATCCCGTGGTCGATCTTGAACAGCTCTGAAATATAGAAGCTGTGCGGCCGCCGCACCGGGCTTTTCACCGTGCGACCGTCGGTCAGTTGATACTCGTCGATCCGGCCCGAATGGTCGATGAACCCATAGGCGAGCACGAGGCCCCGCTCCTCGTCCACCAGCGGAAACCGCCGCGCGCGCAGATCATCATCATAGCGATAGTTGCCCATGCGGAACTGCTCCTCGCAGCCCAGCGCCGAGACGGGCACGATCTTGGCGAACTCCGGGTTCCGCGTCGTCTGCACGCCGTTTTCCACCCGGTTGCACTCGGGATGAAACTTCGTGTGGATCGTCCCGTCGTTGCGCTGCAGCGTATCGAAATAGCCGTTGGAGAGCGCGACCATCTCGGCGCGCGGAACCGGCGCCACGACCTCGCGGTGGAGGATCGGCTTGTCCCAATAGCGCGGGTTCTCGAACTTGATGCCGCTGTCAGACTGGCGCACGATCAGCATTTCGCATTCGGCAATCTGGCCGGCCTCATCGATCCGGAGCCGCAGCGTAAAGGCCGATTCCTCGATCGCCTCGATCACCGTGCCGAAATAGCCGACCTGCCCCGTGCGCGTATCGGCAAAGCGCAGCTGATAGCTGCCAAGCTTCTGGATCGTGCCCCAGACGCCGTCGCCGATTTCCAGCATCACGTTGTTTTCGCTGTGATGCGCGCCCGCAGCCCAGCTCAGCCGGGTGTGATCGCCCGCATCCAGCGCAGCCAGAAACCCGTCGAGTGCAGCGTAAAGACCGGCCCGGTCCATAATCTCTCCCATCAGGCTTTGACGCCCTTTCATTTCGGGCATACCGTATCAATTGTTAGAATAAAAGGGGAGAGAGTCGATGGCGCGCACCGCCGCC
>CANFIV010000043.1 GCA_947446935.1 Sphingomonadaceae bacterium
CATACGGCTCACTTCAGCCTGCCCGAAGCGCGGCCAGCAATGGCTGGAGATCACCACCTCGGTGCGTTCACCATAAAGGTGCAGAGCTTCATCAAGGAACCCGGCCCAGGCGCGCGCATCGCGCACCTTTGCGCCGCGCGGGGTGAGGATGTTGTGCAGCGAACAGGTGCTCATTTCCGCAGAGAGCAGCACCTTGCGCGCGGGAAGATAGAGGTTCAGCTCGCTCGGGGCCTCGCTTCCGGAAACAATCTGGAATTCGATCCCCACCCCGTCGATGGTGCGAGTCTCGCCAGTGTGCGCGATGTTGTCCGTTGGCGCGATCAGGGTGATCGTGCCGGCCGAAACCCCCAAGCCTATTCCGCTGCCCATCTGGCCGCGCGCCCCGGGTGCCAGTCCGCCACCAAACTGGTAGTTCGCCCGCCGCCCCATCGCGGAGCCGGCCATGATGTTCTCGCTCGCGGCTTCGTCGATGAAATGGGCAGGTGCCAGAATCTGCACCTTTCCTCCGCTTACATCCGCCTCGGAAACGACCCCGCGCACGCCGCCGAAGTGATCGGCATGGCTGTGGGTGTAGATCACCGCGGTTACCGGTCTTGCCCCCAACCGGGCATTGACCAGAGCGAGCGCCGCGGCGGCGGTTTCGCTGCTGGTGAGCGGATCAACCAGAATCCAGCCGGTATCGCCGCGAATGACGGTCATGTTCGACACGTCGAAACCGCGCACCTGCCAGACCCCGTCGGTTACCTGAAACAGGCCGTTTCGGCGCAGCAGCGCCACTTCGCGCCACAGCGACGGGTTCACACTTGCGGGGGCCGCGCCCTGCATCCAGTCATAGGACTGCATGTTCCAAACAACTTTTCCGGCGGCATCGCGGATCAACGGGTCGGTGGCGCTGCCGACAAAGCCGCGCGCGGCAAATTCAGCATCGCGCCCGTCCTCGTGGGGAAGCATGGCAGCTACCGCCTGCTGCGCGGCAATTGTGGCAGCACTCGGGGGTTTGGGCGCGAGCGTGGGATCGGCGGAGGGCGGGGTCTGCGCTCTGGCTGGCAGGGCCGGGCATGCTGCCCAGACAAGCATTGCGGCAAGGGCTAGGCGATTTGCTCGGCTGCGCGCGATGGACAGCATCTCGTTCCTCTCCGGTTACTCTTTTGCGCCAAGCTTGTCCGCATCGACGGCGGCTGACAAGGGGCCGCGCCTCCTCCCACTCAACTCCAGCATTCAGCATCGACCATCGCGGCCAAATATCGGGGTCGAATATGAGGGCCGAATATCAGGGCCGAATATCAGGGGAAGCCAAACCGCTTTGTTTCCTCTAAGGGGACCCATTCGCCCCGGCGCGGGGGTCTGGCCGATCTGGCCACTGCCGCTTGCACGGGCGCCTTTCCTGACACTGCGAGACCTATGCCTTTTTCCCAGCTTCCTCCCGTTCTCGGCGCTGCCGTGGCCGAACGCGGCTATGCCGCCCCCACCCCGGTGCAGGCCGCCGTGCTCGAAAGCAACGCAGTCGGGCGCGATCTCGTCGTTTCGGCCCAGACCGGCTCGGGCAAGACCGTTGCCTTCGGTCTTGCCATGGCGGCCGAGCTGATGGGCAGTGAAGATCGCCTGCCCCCCGCCGGCGCGCCGCTGGCGCTGGTGATCGCGCCGACTCGCGAGCTGGCGCTTCAGGTCAGCCGCGAACTCGTATGGCTTTATGAAAAGACCGGCGCGCGCATCGCCACCTGCGTCGGCGGCATGGACGCCTCGCGCGAACGCCGCGCGCTGAGCTACGGCGCGCATATCGTCGTCGGCACCCCGGGGCGCCTGCGCGATCACCTTGAACGCGGCGCGCTCAATCTTACGGGCCTTCGCGTGGCAGTGCTGGATGAGGCCGACGAGATGCTCGACATGGGGTTCCGCGAGGACCTTGAAGGTATTCTCGATGCCACGCCGTCCGCGCGCCGCACGATGCTGTTCTCCGCGACAATGCCCGCACCGATCGTGGCGTTGGCCCGCCGCTATCAGAACAACGCGCTGCGCATCTCGACCGTGACCGAGGAACGCGGGCACGGCGACATCGCCTATCAGGCAATGGCCGTCGCCCCCGCCGATATCGAAAACGCAGTGGTCAATCTCCTGCGCTTCCACGAGGCGGAAACCGCGATGCTGTTCTGCGCCACGCGCGACAACGTCCGCCGCCTCCACGCCAGCCTTGTCGAGCGCGGCTTCGCGGTTGTCGCGCTGTCTGGTGAGCACAGCCAGAACGAGCGCAATGCCGCGCTTCAAGCGCTGCGCGATCGCCGTGCCCGCGTTTGCGTCGCCACCGATGTCGCCGCGCGCGGAATCGATCTGCCCACGCTCAGCCTCGTCGTCCATGTCGAGATCCCGCGCGATGCCGAGACCTTGCAGCACCGTTCGGGCCGCACCGGGCGCGCGGGCAAGAAGGGCACCGCCGTGCTAATCGTGCCCTACCCGCGCCGCAAGCGCGTGGAAGCCATGCTGCGCGGCGCGCGCATCCCCGCTGTGTGGGTGCCCGCACCGTCTGCCGCCGATATCCGTTCTGCCGATAATGACCGCATGATGGCCGCGCTGCTCGCGCCAGTCGAAGCGACCGACGAGGACCGGGCACTGGCCGCGCGCCTCCTGACCGAACGCAGCGCCGAGGATATCGCCGCCGCGCTGGTGCAGATCCACCGCGCCCGCCTGCCCGAGCCCGAAGACCTGATGAGCGGAAACGACGCTGGTCCGCCCGCGCCGCGCGAACCACGCGCCGGGTTCGAGGAAAGCACCTGGTTCCGTGTGAATATCGGCCGCGGCCAGAACGCCGATCCGCGCTGGATCCTCCCGCTGCTCTGCCGCCGGGGCCATGTCAGCCGCACCGAAATTGGCGCGATTCGCATCACGGGCGATGAAACGCTGTTCGAAGTGCCCGCAGCGATCGCCGCGCGCTTCCTTGATGCCGTGCGCCGCACCGCCGAAGATGCGGACGAGTTCGAGATTACCCAGTCTGACGGCAAACCGCGCGACGAAGCCAAGGGCCGCCGCCGCGACAATGCGCGGCCGACGCATGCGCCCAAGCCCTATCGCCACCCGGCGCGCGGCGAGGCAGGGAAACCTGCGGCGAAGGGCCCGCACCGGAAGGGTACGTGGCGGGCCAAGCCCGATCGGGCAAAGTCATCAGGCGGCGTCTTCCAGTTCAACGAACTCGGGGAAAAACCGCGGGGGGCGCGGTGACCAGCCGGGCGCGGTAGCGGCGGCTTCGCTAATCGACTGGAGCAGCCCCTTGCGCTTTTCGGGCCGAATATGGGGCAGAGCTGCTGCGCCGCAGAAGGCAGAAGGCAGCCACTGCCGCACTTCGGGGCCGAGCAGACGTTCATAGAGGAACCGGTAGGCGGAAAAGCTGTCAAGCCGGCCCTGTGCCAGATCAAAAGTGGTGACGTGGAGCAGCGGCGCCATGATGCTTTCGAGATCCTCGAGTCCCGCGCCTCGACCGCCTTCCTCTTCAGCGCGCAGCAGATTGCGCAGCAGCTTGAGGTCCTGGTAGGTCACATATTGTGAGCGGATCGAGGCTGCCTCGGCAGGCCCGCGCGCCCACAGGCGGAACGCGTCCTTGCGGCCAAGCCCAACGTCGAGGCTACGCCGGATATAGCGCTGCTCGCAGGGCGAGAAGCCCGCAAACTCTCGCATTTCCGACAGAATTGTCTGTGCCGTCTCGGTGTACGACATGACTTGCGCTCCACTTCAAGCCGCACGGACCAATCCCGCGAGGCAAGGCGGATGCTACGCAAAGGTGGTTAGAAAGAGATTAACTAGTTAATGCGCGAATAGGCTGTGGTGACAGGTAGGACTTTCCACACCGGTTGCCCCTCACCGACGGCGATAGCGGAAGTACCAGACCTCATGGCCCTGCGCGCGCGCCTTCGCCTCGTAGCGGGTTTCCGGCCAGCCGGCGGGGCGCTTCTGGAAATCGGCGGGTTGCTCCGCCAGCCATTCGAACGATTCGGTATGGCGGCGCATGATCATCAGCGCATGGCGCAGATAGACAGGATGATCGGTGCCGAAGCGGAACTCACCCCCGGGCCGCAGCTTGCGCGCGATCAGATCGACCGGTCCGTCATTCATCATCCGCCGCTTGGCGTGGCGTGCCTTGGGCCAGGGATCGGGGTGGAGCAGGTAGACGAACGAGAGCGCGCCATCAGGCACGCGCGCCAGCACGTCCAGTGCATCACCGTGCTGGATGCGCACATTGCGGATCGGCATGCCGGCGGCAATACCATCAGACCCGCGCCCGCCATCAAGATGGACCAGCGCCTGCGCCACGCCGTTGAGGAACGGCTCAGCCCCGATGAAGCCGTGGTCGGGCAGCATGTCGGCGCGGCCGGCCATGTGCTCGCCGCCACCGAAGCCGATCTCGAAATGGAGCGGACAATCGCGGCCAAACCGCACCTCGGCGGTGACGGGGCCTTCAGTCGGCACCGCAATCTGGGGGAGCAGCGTATCGATCAGCGCCTGCTGCCCCGCGCGCAGCGGCTTGCCCTTGGCGCGGCCATAAAGGCGGTTGATGGTGAGCGGATCACCCGGTTTGTGCGCGGTCATGGGCCCTCTTGGGAGTTTGGGGCGCGATGGCAGCGGGGGCGGCGCGGGTCAATGGTCCCCGCGCGTGGCTCAGAAACTGGTGCACACACCGATAGTCCAGCGGCGCGGGGCACCTGGACCAAAAAAGCGCGGGTCACTTGCCCCCGGCGCTTCGACCAGCGCCACTGCGCCGATCTCACCAAACGTGCCGATCGTGGCATACGTGCGATCAAACAGGTTGCGCACATCGCCGAACAGGAAGACCTGCGGCAGCGCCTCTATGCTGGCGCGCAGATCGGCCACGACAAAGCCGCGCACCGGAGCCGCCTGGTTGCTTTCGTCGCCGAGCAGGATCTGGCTGGACTGACCCGAGAGGCCACCGCCCAGCCGCAAGCGCCGCCACGATCCCAGACGTGCCTCGTAATCGACATTGAGATTGGCCGAATGGCGCGGCACGCCGGGCAAGCGATCTCCGGCCCGCACCGCAATCGTGCCATTGGCCGCAGCGGCTGGATTGCCGGGACTGGCCAAAATCACTGACGAGCGGCTGGTTGCGTCACTGAAGGCATAAGTCGCAGCCACTCGCAGGCCTTTCCGCTCAGCCGTGATGGACAGTTCAATCCCCTGCCGCCGCGAACTGCCCAGATTGGCGAAATAGGCCCGCCCGCGCACGCCCGACGCGACCCGCCGGATCTCGTCACGGCTCTCTGCACGGTAGCCCGAAAGCAGCCAGTCCACCTGCCACCCCCGCGCTTTCCAGCGGCCAGAGGCACCGAGTTCATAGGTTCGCGCGACGACCTGACGGAGCGGCGGATCGGCAATGAAGAAGTTGGCGAGGCTGCACGGCGCTGCGGGATCGGCGCAAGAAAGCTCCGCCGGTGTGGGTGTACGGTTGGTTTCGGCATAGCCTGCGCGCAGCGAGAGGCTTGGCGCGGCCTGCCAATCGAGCTCAACCCCCGGATTGAGCCGGGCAAAGGTATGCCGTCCATTGAGGCCATCGCCCAGCCGGTCATCCAACCTGATGGTCGCGTTGTTATACCGCAGACCCGTCTCAAGCTTTAGATCAGGGCCTAACGGCAGCGTTTCGGCGACGAAGAACCCAAGATAGACATTGCGCGCCACGAGCGAGACCGGTGTGATTGCCGCATCGGCCTGCGCGATCTCCGGCCCGATCACGGTGACGCCGCGTTTTTCACCGAGTTGGCCAAGCTGGGTCGATGCCGCAAATTCGCTGCGCCCATAATCGAAGCTGGTGCCCACGGTGAGCACGTGGGTACCGCCCCGGAACGGCCGGCGGTCGGTGATCTGCGCAAGCAAGCCCAGCGCGCGCGAGGTGAGAGCGCTTTGATTGAGCACCGCGTAAACCGGATCGCCCGGCCGTGCGGTGATGGGCCGACCCAGCCGGTCGGTCAGGGTTTCCGACATCTCCTCGCCATCGGCTGTCTGCGCCTCAAGGCAGAGCAGGCCGGACGAATCATCGCACGGCGCAATATCGGCCGAATCGCCATTGACCGAACGGCTGCGCTGCCACTCGCCATAGAGCGAGGCCTGCAGCCGCGTCTGTGACGTGAGATCGGCCCACGGGTGCAGGCTCATGCGGACAAAGCGGTTTTCGGTGCGGTCTGGATGGGTGAACACCGCGCTGCGCCGGGCCTCGAGCAGTTCGACAGGGGTGACGCCGTTGCCGCTGAGCCCGGTACTGGCGAGCAGGAGCTTCGCGTGGAGTCCCGCGCGCGCGCCGTCCAGCCCAACATCGGCAAAGCCACTTGCGAGCCGCGAACTGCTGAAATCGCGCCAGCCCCGCTCGCCGCGCAGTTGCAGCGCGGCAAAGCTGCTCCAGCGGCCCGACGCACCGCCGGCCGAAAGGCTGAGCTCACCAGCGCCAAATGCGCCCGCCGAAGCGGTTCCAGTATAACCGGGATCGCTGCGCCCGGTCGCGGTTTCCAGAACGAGCGCACCGCCAAGGGCGTTGAGGCCGTAGACAGGGCTGGTATCGAGCAGTTGCACCGTTCGCAGCGCCGCATCGGGAACCAGATCGAGCGAGACTGTATCGCCGAACGGCAGATTCAAACGCGCGCCATCAAGATAGGCGGCAAGACCCTGCGCCTGACCCTGCGCACCCGATACGGTCTGCCCGCGATAGACCCGCACCGGCTGCCACGGATTGCCTTGCGCATCCTGCAAGGTCACGCCCGAAAGCTGGCGCGCGAGCGCACCTATCAGATCGGGCCGACCGCTGCGGGCCAGATCGCGGCGCGAAAGTGTGAGCGCATCATCGCTGTCCATCCCTGCGCCGGGTGCGGTAACGATAATAGCCGGGTCCTCGGCTACACCCCCCGCCACGTCCGTCTCCTGCGCGCGCAACGGGCCGGGCAGGCTGCAGCCAAGCGCAATAGCAAGCGCGGCGCTCAATGCGGCGGGCGGAAGAGTTGAAGGAGCAACGCGGCGCATTGAGCCCTCCCTCTGCAGAGGCCGCCGTGCGGCGTCAATCGAGCGCTCGGGTCGCCACAAGAAAATTGGGATGGACGCCCGCGCCCCCTTATGGTGAGCAAGCCACCATGTCGGTCATCGAACGTCTGCCCAAAGCACCCGAGGCGCTAGCGGACAAACTCACCGCGCGGGAACTTGAGATCCTGCGCCTGCTGACGGCCGGGCATACGGTGAAATCGATCGCCGTACGGCTCGGCCGCTCCGAAGCCTCGATCAACGAGCGCCTTCGCGACGCGCGGCGCAAAACCGGCGTGGGCAGCAGCCGCGAGCTGGCGCGGCTGGTCGACACCCAAAAAATCTGGGACAGAATTCCTGATCTGGCGCTGCAATCTCCCTCCGTCGAAAGCCCGCGACAGCCCGCAAGCCGCGGGTATTTCGGACTGAAAGGAAAGATTGCCATGCTGATCACCCTTCCCGCTATCGCTGCGGGACTTCTGATCTCGATGACGGGTGCGCCTAACAACGCGGCCAGTCCGCCAGCCGCCGTCGCATCGACGCCTGCGGCCCGTTCCTCCCCGCTGATCGGCCGTTGGGCGCTCGATGTCGCCCGAATGCCGGCCGAGGAGCGGCCGCGCAGCGTGACCATCAGCTTCAGCGTTGCGCCCGATGCCCGCTGGACCACGCATGTGGAGATCATCAATGCGGACGGCGCGGCGCTGCATGCGGAATCGACTGCAGCGCTCGATGCCGCGCCCGTGCCCATCAACGGCAACATGCCCTTCATCGACAGCGGCTCGCTGCGCCAGCCAGCCCCCGGCACACTGGTGATGACACTGGGCAAGGACGGCGCGCCCGTCTCCACGCGCGTCTACACCGTTTCACGCGATCGCCGGTCGATGACCGAGACGATCATCTGGGCCGGCTCCGCCATGCCCAGGCTGGAGACCAACTCCTTCCAGCGGATCGGCTGAACCCAAAGACCAAATGCAAACGGCCCGCCCTTGCTGGCGGGCCGATCACGGGGGGGAAGTCGGAGTGGTGTGGGGGATTTTTCGGCCTAATCAGGCCGCTTCGACGTCGAACTTGTCGTCCGGATCGCGCAGCACATAGCCGCGGCCCCAGACGGTTTCGATGTAGTTTTCACCGTCACAGGCATGCGCGAGCTTCTTGCGCAGCTTGCAGATGAACACATCGATGATCTTGAGTTCAGGCTCGTCCATTCCGCCATAGAGGTGGTTGAGGAACATTTCCTTGGTCAACGTAGTGCCCTTGCGCAGCGAGAGCAGCTCGAGCATCGCATATTCCTTGCCGGTCAGGTGCACGCGGGCGCTATCGACCTCGACCGTCTTGGCATCGAGATTGACCGAAAGCTTGCCAGTGCGGATAACCGACTGCGAGTGACCCTTCGAGCGGCGCACCACGGCATGAATGCGGGCAATCAGCTCTTCGCGATGGAAAGGCTTGGTCACGTAATCGTCGGCACCGAAACCGAAGCTGCGGACCTTTGAGTCCATTTCGGCAATGCCGGAAAGGATCAGCACCGGGGTCTGCACCTTGGCGACGCGCAGCTTCTTGAGCACGTCGTACCCGTGCATGTCGGGCAGGTTGAGATCCAGCAGGATGATATCGTAATCATACAGCTTTCCGAGATCGAGGCCTTCTTCCCCGAGATCGGTTGCATAGACATTGAAGCCTTCGGTGGTGAGCATAAGCTCAATCGCCTTGGCCGTGGTC
>CANFIV010000044.1 GCA_947446935.1 Sphingomonadaceae bacterium
GCATCCGCCGGATCGATCCCGGCAATCCCTGCCACAAGCCAATAGGCCTTCGAAAGATCAAGCCGCTCGTCCAGCCCCAACGCAAGCGCGGCAGTGGCCGATTTGATCGAGCCCATCCCTGTCACGATTGCCAGCACCCCGGTCTGGGGATCATAGGCTAGATTGTGCCATCCTTGCGGAAATGGCAGCGTTTCCGTCAGGTGGCGACGCTCTTTCCAAAGTTGAAATTCGCCGGGCTTGTCGCCGCTGTCCGCGCCGATCTCGAACATGGTGACAACCACCACACGCACCGGAAGCTTGGCGGAGCAAGGCCGCGCGGGCGCGCAGGCCTTGACCGCAGCGATGGTCGCAGCATCGGCCACCGGCGCTGCAAATGCCGGTGCGGCGCCTGCCAGCAGAACGGAAACCAAGGTCGCAAGGCGCACGAAAGTGGGCATCATTGGGGCAGCCTTGAAAGGAACATTGAGGAGCCAAGGAGCGGCGCAAGCAGCGCCGCTCCCCTTTTCCTGTCAGGTCATCAGAACTTGTAGACGACCGAAGCCTGCCAGCTGCGCGGACGCTCGGGCAGTGCGATTGTCCCACCGAACAGTTCCGTGAAGTTGGCACGGAAGTACTTGGCGTCCGTGAGGTTTTTCACGACAACGCGGAACAACCATGGCCCCTTGGTGTAGGACAAACTTCCATCAACCAGCGTGTAAGCCGGCAGTCGGATCGCCTGTGACTGGCCCGAGAACACCGACGGCACGTGGCTGACGCTGCCCGCAAACGCGAGGCCGTTGTCGAACGAGTACGTCGCTGTTGCCGAGAACAGATCCTTCGGAATGCCCGCGCGGCGTGACTGGTCCTTGCTGGTGACCGGCAGAAGGCCGAAGAGCTGGCCACCCAGGTACAGCGACGGGTCCTTGACGTTCTTGAGATCGCCTTGGCCAAAGAAGCTGAACAGCGATCCGTCGTTAAGGCCAGTCAGGTTGTACACGTTGGTCTTGGTGTAGGCGCCTGTGACAAGGAAGTGCTTGTCTACCGACCAGCGCACTTCCGCCTCGAGGCCCCTGGTCTCAACCGCCTGGTTCACCGTAATCGACTGCGCGTTGTAGTCCGTGCGGCTCTGCTTGTAGATCGAAAGCGCGGCGTAGAGCCGATTGTTCAGGAACGAGCCCTTGATACCACCTTCATAGAGCTTGGAAGCGCTGATCCATGTGTCGCCCTTGATGTTGGCGGGATCGAGCTCGGCACCCTGTCCGGCGATCACCACCGACTGGCGCGAGATCGTGGCATAGGGCACCAGACCGAACGGCAGACGGTAGTTGGCGCTGGCTGACCACGACCAGGCACCCTTGGTGTCCGAGGCGGTCGAACCATCGGCCGAGCGCGTGCGCGTCGCATCGCTGGTCGATTTGCCGTGGATGCTGTCGTAACGCGCACCCAGTGTGATATCGAGCCCGAAGTTGAAGTCGAGGTCGGTCAAGCCGGCAAAGCCGAGATCGGTGTAGTAGCCGCGCAGGTAGGTTGAGTAATCCTTGCCCGACTGGGTCGAGAGCAGGCGCGTCGAACGTGCGTCATAGCCCTTGGTCAGATCGACACGGTGGAAGTACTCGAAATCGAAGTCATCGCCATGCACGAAGTCGGTGTAGCGGATCGAAGGCGACAGCTGGACCGAGAACTTGCCGATATCGGTGGTGAACTTCTTGCTGAGGACAATCTTGTCCTCGATCACATAGGAGTTGTGGAACTGCGAGAAGCCATAGGCGTTCTCGTTGAGGTTGTCGTAACCGTCGTAGAACAACTGGTTCTTGATCTCGAGATCGTTACCCGCGTCCCAGATCAGGTCCATGTAGGCGGTGGTCGATTTGTTCCAAAGTTTGTCGTTCGGGCCGGTCAATGTATCGCGGCGGCTGAGCGTGGCTTTGCCGACGCCGGTCAGCGCGAGCAGCGGATAATTGGCCTTGAGGCACGCGTCGGTCATGCCAAGCGGGCCGACTGGGCTGACGCCTGGGGTGCCGCAGGGGAACGAGCCGAACACGCCGAACGAGCCAACGCCGAATTCGGCGGGGCTGATCTTGCCGTCACCGTCGGTATCGAGCGGCTGTGCCGAACCGGTGATGTAGCTGCCCTTATCGACGAGGTCCTGCGAAAGGCGGTTCCAGCCACCGTTCTGCTGACCCTTGTAGTTCTGGTACATCCCGCCGAATTCCAGCCGCAAGTCGGGCGTGATATCCGTGTCGAACGAACCCTGCAGAATGGTCTGCTTGGTGTTCATGTTGC
Source organism: Sphingomonadaceae bacterium (assembly GCA_947446935.1). Classification (GTDB taxonomy): domain Bacteria; phylum Pseudomonadota; class Alphaproteobacteria; order Sphingomonadales; family Sphingomonadaceae; genus Novosphingobium. The sequence goes on from CANFIV010000044.1 coordinate 2,263, forward strand.
GGTAGTAGCTGCCCGAATCCTCGATCTCAGCATAAAGGCTGTAGCCGAAGGCTTGGCTGCCAAGCTTGCCGGGACCGCGCAGTTCGGCCGAGAGCACGCTCTTGGCCCAGCTACCGCCGGTGTAGGAGATCTGGCCTTCGGGGCTGTCCATGTACTTGCCCTTGGCCACGCGGGCCGACTTGGGCACGAAGTTCATGTAGCCACCGGTCTTGGACGGACCATAGATGGGCGAGGCAGGACCACGCACGATGTCGATGCGGTCAGAAGCGCCGATCGGGGTCGGATAGTTGCCCGGGTTGTCGAGACGGCGGACGCCGCGAAAATAGACTTCGCCGGGGGTGCCGCGAATGTCGAGCGCGCCGCCGACGCCGAAGAACGAGTTGGTAAACGTGCCAGGGGCCTGTGCGACGAGGTCGTAGATTTCGCTCACGCCAAAGCGCTCGAGCTGTTCCTTCGAGATCGTCGAGGCCGAACGCGGCGTTTCGATAAGGTTCTTGTCGAAGCCGAAGATCGAGCCAACGTCCTTGACCGGCAGCGCGCCGAGCGAGCCGACGACGACGATTTCGTCCTTCGCCGGCGGTTCGTCAGCCGGAGCTTCCTGCGCGAAAGCCGGCGCGGTAAGTGCGGTGCAGCCCATCAGGACGACGAGGCCCTTCACGAGGCCGCGCGCAGGCGAACGCTGCGCGGAATTGATCGGGTATTGCATTATGGTAACCCCCCTGGACGCTGATACGGACCGGCTTTTCCTTCGAAAGCCGAATGCCGCCTTGTTGAACTGCGCCCCTCCCGCGCTGACCCATGCTACCTCTCCACGATCATGCCGCATCGCGGCAATTTTGTGGCTGGAGGCGCATTTTTATTATCGTTCGCCTATGCGGCGGTGCATCAAGTCTTCTTATGATACCTTTCCAGCCCGCGCCAGCCGCACGGCTTCAAACTGTGAAAAACGCTGTTCAAGATCTGCTTCCAGCCGGGCCTTTTCGTTTGCGGCCAGATATTTGCCGCAGCTGAGTGTTGCAAGATCGACACAGGCCGCCACGGGCACCAGCTTCGCCGGATCGGCCCAAAGTGTCGCGCCCGGCACGAACGAATAGTGCAATCCGGCCCGCGCAATGGTTTTGAGATCGCTGTAGCCCAGCCCCTGCTCATGCACCGCGCGGACATACTCGTTCGTCATGTCCGAACGCAGCACACCTTGATCATCGGTTGCAAGCACGACCGGCACGCCATGTGCACGATACAGGTTGAGCGGATGGTCCGCACCCTTCACGCCTAGGATCACCGCATTGCTGGTGAGGTTGATCTCGACCGCAATGCCCTCTTTCGCCATGCGCGCCATAGTGTCTTCGGCATGGTCCTCGAACGCGATCCCGGTGCCATGCCCGATGCGCTTCGCGCCCACGTCCACCGCCTGCGCGATATGGTCCTTCATATCCGCCGGAGGTACTAGGCCCAGCGTTACCTCGCCCGCATGCAGCGAGAGCGCTACCTTGGGATACTTCGCGCCAAGAAAGCGGATCATCGCCATGTGCAGCCGGTAATCGCGCCGCGCGAGATAAGCATCTTCGGGCATCACAATATTGACGCCGACGAAACGCGGATCGGCATCGGCCATCATGAAACCGAGGATCAAAGAGCGATAGACCTCGCGCGGCGGTAGCGCGCGCAGCGCTTGAAACAGATAATGCACCGCGACTTTGCAGCCCGGTTCGGCCGCCGCCGTGCCGCAAGCCATTGCCTTGGTCGAGGCCGCCTCGTCAGCATCAAGCTCGGCACGCGCTTTGGGGATCAGTGCGGCGAAAGCCTTGGCATCCGCCGCATATTGAACCGCGAGATCAGCCTCGGCGACCGGCCCATCACCCGCCGCGCGCACCACCGACATCAGCGTCTGCGTGTTGTGATCGAGCTCGAGATACGAAAGGTTGTCGCCCGCCGCGATGCGCCGAACGCTCGCCAGCATCTCGGCCGTCTCGCCCCCCATTTTGCCAAAGCGCTCAAACGAGGAGAAGAACTGGGTGTGGCCGGAAACATCGTTCTGCCCCACTCCGCGCTGCCAGCCGCGTGTCGACATCGCATCGACCAGCCTGTCGAAGCCGAATTCGTTGGTTGCCGCATAGTGCTCGATCCCACGCTCGGCGGGGCATGGCGGCGGCTCGACACCAAGCCCAGTCGCATCAACGCAGAAACCCTTGGCCCCCGCCCACTTGAGGAAATCCTCGACATAGATCGCGCCACCAAGGTGGTTATGCAGATCACCGCCCTTGGGCATGCCGCGCAGCAGCACGCGCAGTGTAGGCGGACTGGCCTTGGCCTGATCGACGAGCGCGCCAACCGAAGCCTCGCGCGCAGGATCAAGCGGGACCGGTCCTGCAAGTGCAGCCACAGGAGCGACGAGCAGAACGGCGACAGCTGCGCAGCGCACACGCCAGCCAGCTGCCGAACTGCCCCCTGCCATTTAACCCGTGCTCCGACCCGAAAAAACCAATCCGGCGTGATTATGGCCTTGACCTGTTTCGTGCAAATGCAATGAATCGCGCGCAGCGTTGCAAAAATTAGGTAGGGCTAAAGTCAGGCCAAGTCAGGGTGGATCGGTGCCAGCGTTTTCCCGCTTTCTGCGATACTTCATCGCCGTCGGCCGCCTCGGCTCGATCCGCAAGGCGGCGGATGATCTCAATGTATCCGCCTCCGCGATCGATCGCCAGATCCTCAATGTAGAGGCCGAGATCGGGATGCCGCTGTTCGAGCGCCTGCCAACGGGCTTGCGCCTGACAGCGGCGGGCGAAATCATGATGGCCGCTGGTGGCCGCTGGCAGAAGAGCCTCTCCGAAGTGCGCGCGCAGATCGAGGACTTGCGCGGGTTGAAACGCGGCCATGTCGAGATCGCGGTGATCGATGCGCTCGCCAAAGGCGTGATCCCGGCCGCGATACAATCGCTGCAGAGCCGCTACCCCGGTATCACCATCGATGTAAAAGTCACCGGCAACGATTCCGTGCGACGCATGATCGCCAGCAACGAGGTTGATTTCGGTATCTTTTTCGGCCCCGAATCCTACCGTGAGATCAGCGTGCGGGCGTTTGTAGATGTCCACCTCGGCTTCATCACGCCAGCCGGGCACCCTTTCGGCCAACAAAGCGAGGCGCGCTTTTCCGCCTGCATCGGCTCTCCAGTGGTGGTGCCCTCCGCCCCGCTTGCGGTGCATCAGCAGATCGCGGTGCTCGAGGGCACCACCCGCGCGGTGCTCGACCGCAAGGCAACGAGCAACAACATCCAGATGATCACCAGCCTCGTGCTGCAAGGCGTGGGCATCGGCATTCTCACCTCGCTCGATGTCATTACCGAAGTGAAGGCGGGCCTGCTCTCGTTCACCCGCATTTCCGATCCGGTGCTGCGCCCGATGACCCTCGCGTTGTGCACTGCCACCGCGCGCCCGCCGACATATGCCGCCGATATCGTGCTGGGCGAAATCCAGAGCGCGTTCGGCCAGCTCGCGTATCCTGCCGCCGCCGTTCCACTGCCCTGAATGCAATTCCCGTTGAAAAGCGGGCGCGACGGCGATTGCCGAGCGGCAAGGGAATCGGTAACCGCAGGTTTTGACGACGAACGGACCTGACCGGATATGACCGCTACCGCCGCCCCCGTGCTGAACTACATCCCCTACGAGCATTTCCTCGCCAATGTGCGCAGTCTTTCGCGCACATTGGCGGCGGACAGCTGGAAGGCGGATTTCATCATCGGGATCGGCCGCGGAGGGCTCGTGCCTGCGGTTTACATCAGCCACGAATTGCAAGTGCCGATGCTCTCGATCGACCATTCGTCGAAAGTTCCTGGCTTTGCCGACGAGCTGCTGCACAAGGTGGCCGACAAATCGACCACCGGCACGCGCCTGCTCTTTGTCGATGATATCAACGACAGCGGCGGCACCATTGTCTACATCCGCAACCTGCTATCGGCTAACGGCTGCACCCCGGAAAACCTGCGCTTTGCCGTGTTGATGGACAATTGCCGTTCGAAAGCGCGGGTCGATTATACCGCAGAGACACTCGACCGCGACGAAGACAAGCGCTGGTTCGTGTTCCCGTGGGAAGCGGTGATGACCGCCGATACGCTGGCCGAAGAAGCGCTGGCCGTGCCAGAGCGTCTGGGCTGAGCCTCAGCCGAAAAAGCGCAAGCCGGTCATCACACCCCAGGTCACTGCCGCAACCCCGGCGATGCCACTCAGCGCCAGAACGGGCGACCAGCGCAAGTCGGTCGCAGCGTGGTCCTTGGCTCTAGCGCGCTTGCCCGTGATCATTGGCCCGATCAGATCATGGCCGTTGAGCACCTGATAATAGCCGATAGCCAGCACATGCAGGCCGATCACCGCGAGCGCAGCCTTGAATACGGTCTCATGCCATTCAGCAGCCATGCGGCCCTGATCGAAGCTCACCCAATCGGCAAGGGGGCCCGATTCGATGCCATCGACATCGACGGCGAACAGCCCGGCCACCACGATCGCCAGCAACACCGTGAGCAGTGCCGCCACGCTCCAACCGCCCAGCGGATTGTGCCCGTCCGAAGGCGTATCGTCGGTGCTGGCAAGATAGGCCCTGATCGCAGCAGGCCCTTTCAGGAACTGCGCAAAGCGCGCGGTGCGCGATCCGGCAAAGCCCCAGAACACGCGGAACAGCAGCAGCGCAAGAATAGCATAGCCCGCCTGCCGGTGCCGATCCATGTCATGGTTTTCGCCCGTCCACCAAGCTAGCCCGAACAGCGTGATCAGGCTCCAGTGGAACACCCGCACAAACGGGTCCCATACGCGGACGGTTTCAGATTCGGTGGTCATCGCAGCACCGCTTTCGCTTATTCGTCGGCGCGGAACTGGCGATGGCACGCGGCGCACGAGCCGCCCACCGCCTTGAACTGCGCGAGCACGGCTGCAGAATTGCCCGAACCGGCTACGCCGACAAGCTTGTCCGCTTCGGCCACCAGCTTGCCTGCCGCCGCGTCGAACGCGGGTCGCTGGGCCCAGATTGCGGGGAGTGCATCGGTCTTCACGCCTGCGCCGGGCCCGGTCCCGGCCGGAAACAAACCCTTCTGCAAGCGCGACGTTGCGGCAATGGTCCGCGCGGCGGTGAGCATCTTGGCCTTGTCAGCCCCGCCCGCGAGTTCCTCCTTCAGCACTTTCATCGCCCCGCCCATTTTCTTGAAATTGGCCTGACGCGTAGAAATGGTATCCGCCGGCGAAGCGGCGCCAGCGGAGATGCCACCAGCCAGCAGCGCGGCCAGCGCGGCGGTGAGGAACAACAACTTGCGGATCACCATAAGCTCTGGTCCTTCTTCAGTGGGATAGCGCCAGCCCCAAGGGTGGTTGGGCTGGAAATGCATCATGAAATGCGGTCTGCACCGTGGCAAGCCCGTCGCTCAGCACCTGTAGCGCCGTCTTGCCCTTGGCATCGGCTATGTCGGTGAGCGCGCCGTGCGTTGCCAGAAGGCGCAGCATTGCGGGCAATTCCGGGAAAAACGGCCCGCCCGCCAGCATATGCAAAGCGGTATTCTTCTGGTTGTCCGCCGCATTCGCATCAGGCGCAAGATCGAGCGCAAGCCCCAGCGCCGCCGCGCTGCGGCTCCCGGCTGCGGCTAGCACCACGTTGACCCCGGCCCCATCGACATAACGCTTGTCTGCCCCCGCCGCAATCAGCCGCTGCATGGCATCTGCCTGACCCGCGCGCGCGGCGACCAGCAAGGGCGTGGTCGGCTGCACTGGCGGCGGTGGCAGGCCAAAATTGGCCTCGGTCACCCAGGTTATGCGCGAAGGGCCCGTCAGCGCATTGGGGTCCGCACCTTTGGCGAGCAGAGCGGCGATAAGTGCGGCCTGTCCGGCTGCCGCTGCCACATGGAGCGGGCGGCGCCCCTCGCGGTCCAATTCGGCAAGGTCGCTGCCCAGCCCCACAAGCTGCTCGGCCGCCCCCCAGTTCTTCTGATAAAGTGCCATCTGGAGCGCGCTGGTATTCTCCGGCCCGCGATAACCCAGATCTGCCCCCGCCGCGATCAACGCTGCGACCACACCGGCCTTGCCGCTCGCCAGCGCGAAGAACAGCGGTGTAAAGCCCTTCGGCGTAACCCGGTTCACTTGCGCTCCGGCCCGAAGCAGGGCGGAAACCGCCTCCAGCCGACCCGCCGAAGCCGCCCACATCAGCGGGGTCTGCCCGCGCGCATCTGCAGCCTCTGCCACCACCCCTCGCGCCAGAATCGCGCTGATTGTTGCCACATCGGAAAACCGTGAGCACATCGCCAGCGGCGTCACACCGTCAGCGCCGGTCTTGCGGGGATCGGCCCCTGCAGCAAGCAGCACCTGCACGATTGCACTGTTGCCGCGCTCGCATGCGAGCAGCAGCGGCGTGAGCCCGAGCGCATCAGCCCGGTCTGGTTTTGCCCCCGCCTTCAGCAGCGCGGCGACGAGCGCCGGGTCC
>CANFIV010000045.1 GCA_947446935.1 Sphingomonadaceae bacterium
AGATCACTGGCAAGGATGCGGTGCACCGCCTCAAGCTTGCGCGTCTCGCGCACGCCCACGGTGGGGCCCAATTCGCTCATGCGTGCCTGTTCGAAGCCGGGCACGCTCTCGATCAGGAAGCGGGCGAGCTGGTGGCAGCGCCGCCGCCCTTCCTGCGTTGCCCGCGCCACTTGCTGCGGATCGGTGCCATCCACTCCGCGGATATGCACCGAATTGCAGAAAACGGTATCGCGATGGAAGCCCTTCATCAGATAGAGCTTCGCGAGATCGGCGTGGAGCCGACCCTCGGCAATGCCCGCTGCGGCTTCCGCCTCGAAATAGGGATCACCTTGCGCAAAGACCCGCTCCCACGGTGCATTCAGCATCGAGAACGAGAGCGTGACTCCCATCATGTTGCCACGCCCGTCGCCCACCATGAACGGCACCCCGGCGCGGGCGGAAAGATCGCCGTCGCCCGAACAGTCGATGACCATCCCTGCCTCAATCGTCATTGGCCCGCTTCGGTCAGTGCATTCCACGCTTTGGATGCGGCCGGAATCGAGCATCGGCGCACCGGCAAACGTGTTGAGATGCACTTCGACGCCTGCATCCTCAAGCATCTGGAACATCGCAAAAACAGCAGCTTCATGGTCGTAGATCACTTCGTATCCGAAGTTTTCCAGGGTCGAGGGCCGCACTTCGGCCATCGGCGGCTCCATCGCGCAAAGCTGGTCGGTCAGCGCGGCGAATACCCCGCCGATGCTCCGTCCGGTCGGATAGCCGCCGCCCCACGGCATACCGGGGCAGAACGCCATGACACCACCGATCTTGCTGGTCCCCTCGACGAGCCGAACCCGCGCGCCCTGCCGCGCCGCACCCAGTGCCGCGCCGAACCCGGCGGTGCCCCCGCCGATCACCAGAACATCAGTTGAAATATGCCGCTGCATCAGTGCTATATCGCCCCAGTTAGCCGGAACTGCCCGCCCTGAGCCAAACCGTTGCAGAGAGCGGGGATCACAGCAAGCCAGATATGGGCTCGATGCACCTTGTGCCGCACCCGGTCAGGGCGAATAGGTCAGCGTAATGGACGACTCCCGGTTGGCGGCAATCGCATCCGGCGCAAGGTCGATGCGCTTGAACCGGTTCTCGGCATGCATCTGCACCTGGTCCGTCAGATGCGCCGTGCCGTGCTTCGCAGGATCGATGAACTGGTTCTGTCCGCCTGCCTCGGTGATTGTGTAGATCGCCGGAGCATTCGGGGTCAGCTCCATCAGCCCCACCCATTCCTCACCGCCATTCAAGGGCACCATCTTCGGCCCCAACCCCAGCTCGGCCCAGAGCATCTTGCTGCGTTCGTCATCATCGGGCAGCGGCGGATGCGCGGGGTCCTCGGGCTGCTCGGTGAAGTATTTCCAGAAGATCGGCAGCTTCCATTCCGTCATCGCGCTTTGTCCGAATTTCGGGCGCACGGCGGCAATCGTTTGGCGGATCGTTTCGGCCACCACTGCATCGCGTGATTGGCCGTGAAGGTAGTCGAACTCCACCGGCAGCGCCGCCGCCGTACCTTGCAATGTGCGATAGAGCAGCGCGGTGCGGTACTTCTGATAGCGCTTCGCGTCGATATCCTTCCACCAATTGCCCATCACCGGGCCGAACAGCACTTTCGGCGCGGTCTCGAGCCAGTTGCGAAACAGCGTCAGCCCCGCATTGTCGTAGCGCAAGTCGGCATCGCGGTCCTCGTAGCGCCCGTTCCACGAGAGCATCAGGTCGACGGCCTGTGAGACCTCGGGATCGTTTGCGCTTGCTGCAGCGCTGCGCAGGAACGGTGCAAACATATAGGGCGGCGCATTCGCCCGGTCGCGCGCGCCAAAAGCGTTCCAGATCTGGCGATTGTAGCCGACCATATCGAGAAGCGTCGCTCCGTGCGATCCTGCAGCCAGCTTGTTCCCCAGCCAGGTGCGGAAAGTGGCACCCATGCGCGCATCATCGCCTTCACGGCTCCAGCTCGTCGCCTTGCTGTTCCAGGCATGGATATAGCCCTGCGTGGGGTTCACCATGTGCGGGCGTTCGGCGGGCGTCAGAAAGCCTTGCCACTCGTATTCGCCAGTGCCGGGGGCCGGCAGACGCGGATCAGTGCCGGGCGCGCGGCGTGGCAGCAGGCCGGTCTCCCAGAACCCGATGTTGCCGGTCTCATCGCCGTAGCAGATGCCGAAATTGATCGCCATCTTGCCCATCGCCGCATCGAATTCGCCGATCGAGCGGGCGCGCTGCATGTCGACCAGTGCCACCCAATTTTCGAGCTCGTGGCCGCGCATCGCGAAGCGCTGGCTATAGGCAATGCTGTTTGCCATGTCCTCGCTCACCACCGCGCCGTGTACCGTGCGCCTGAACTCGTGCACGACGGGCGCCGCTCCTTTGACAAGGATCGTCTGCGTCTGCCGTTCCACCGGCTGCCAATGGCCCTTGAACCAGTAGCGATTGGGGTTCTTCGGATCGAGCTTCTCGGCGAACGTATCGGTGCTGTCGGCATGGCCCGAGGTGATGAGCCAGCCGTGGTGCGGTCCGCGTCCCATTATCGGCACGCCCCACGCCGGGGTGGTGAACCCCGCGCTGTCAAACCCGCCGCCGTGCAGATGGATTTCCGGGCCATCCGCAGTCGCTTCCATCATCATGACCTTGCCGCTGGCTGTGCGCTGCGGACCCAGCACCAGGCAGCGGCTGTGATCTTTGCCAGGTGCGGGGATCGGCTCGGGGGGCTTGCCCAGCGGTGCCAGCGTCAGGAACGTCGGCTGCGGGATCGGCTGCGCCGGGGCAAGGTCCTCGCCGCGCGGAATGACAGTCGGCGTATCGGGATCGCTCACCGGCACAAGATCGTTGAAAAGCTGCCGCCCCTTGGCCTCGCCATGCTGAGCGATCATCGCTTGCAGGAAGGTGAGGTTTGTCACCTCCGATCCGCCTCGGCCGCGCGGAAAACTCGCAATCATGGCGAGAAAATCTGTCAGCATCCAGCGTTCGGGCTTCACGTCCCACCGGGTGAATTCATACGGCGTCTTGTGGCCGGGATCCTGCTCGATCTCCGCAATCGCGCGGTTCACCCCGTCGACATAGGCCTGCAGCATGCGTTGATACTCGGCCGGAATCGCGCCGTACATGCGCAGTAGATCGGCCTTCTCCGGCAAGCGCTGGCGCGAGACGATATCGGACGGGACGGCGGATGGCCCGAGCAGTTCGGCCAAACGTCCCACGGCGCGCCGCCGCGCCTGTTCCATGTCAGCAAGTCGGTCCTGCGCCTCGGCATAGCCGGCGCCGAAGAGCACCGCCTCCGCCGTATCGCCGAACACATGGGGCACGCCCCTCGTGTCGCGGTCGATCCGGATGGTCTGGGCCTGCGGCGGCGTGTTGTCGGCATGGGCCGCACTGAAAGGCACGGCAACCAGCATCAGCGGCAGGATCAAGGATCGCCTGATCATGGCATCACCTCATAGGAATGAACGCAACGCGCGTTTATTTGCGCACAAATACCACCTTGCCCCCAAACAGTGTCATCATGCAGTGCATGTCCTTCAACGCGGCGGTCTCCACAGCGTAGGGGTTGCGGTCCCAGATCGCGATATCGGCCAGCTTGCCCACTTCGAGCGAGCCGGTCTGCTTCTCCAGAAACAGCTGCCGCGCCGCCCACAGCGTATGGCTGCGCAGCGCGGTGTGAATGTCCACCGCCTCTGCCGTGCCGAAGGGGGCCTTGCCGAAGCGCATCCCGTCCGGCTCGCGCGCGACCGAGGACCACAGGCCGTAGCGCGGTGCATACGGCGTGACCGGATAGTCCGAGCCGTCGCTGTAGAGCACCCCGCGCTTCCTGTAGGTGGCGAAAGGCATCATCCGCGCGCTGCGGGCGGGGCCGAACCCGGCGGCCAGTGCGTCGCCGAGGAACCACAGGAATTCTGCCTGCGCCTCGGGATAGCCCGCGTCGTAGCGCTTCTGGAGATCGGCCATAACGGCAATCGCGTGGTCAGAAGGCACGTTCGCGTGAATGATGCTGTGGCGCAGGCCCTGCTTCGGCGTGGCTTTCAGCGCATCGGCATAGGCATCCATGGTAAGATCGATCGCGCGGTCGCCGATGGCGTGGGTGCCGATGGGCACTCCGGCCGCGGTGAACAGCGACACCATCTGACGGTAGGTCTCGGGTGCGAGCTGGGGCAGGCCGGTGCCCGGATTGGCATGCGCCGCATCGGCCTCGAACGGCTGGTACATCCATGCCGTGCGCCCGGCGCCCGATCCGTCGAGGAAGATCTTCACGCCGCACACATCGAGATTGCTGCCCGGCATCTTGGCCAGCTCCCGCTTGCGCTGGCGGTAGTCGTCGAGAGCGGCTCTGGCGGCTGTCATATCGGTGCGCGCGAAGGTGAGCGTGCAGACGTGCATGTTCAGCGGCGCGACTTTGGCCGCATCGGCATAGACATCCCACTCGCGCCGGTCGGTGCGCGGGTCTTTCACGCCGGTCAGGCCTTCGGCCAGCGCACCTTCGATGAAGTGGGTGAGGCCCTTGGCCCGCGTCGCGGCATCGACAGGCGGCACCAGCTTTTCCAGAACATCCTGCGCGCTGTCATAGATCACGCCGGTCAGCGCGCCGCTGGCGTCCTTGTCATAGCGGCCGCCCGCCGGATCGGGGGTCTTCGCGTCGACCCCGGCCAACTTCAGAACCGCGCTGTTCACCAGCGTGTAGTGCCCCGTCGTGTTGCCCAGCGCCACGGGATGGCCACCGGATACGGCATCGAGCTCGGCGAGGCTGGGCGGGCGGTGCTCGGCAATGCGCGATTCGTTCCAGCCCGAACCGGTGAGCCATGCGCCTGCTGGCAGTTCCGCTGCCCGGGCTTGCACGCGGGCGAGGAAATCGGCGACGCTGGAGGCCTCGCCCAGCTGCAGATTCGCGACCTCGTCGATGCCGCCTTCCAGCGCGTGGGCGTGTGCGTCGATCATGCCGGGCGTGGCAGTCTTGCCGGCCAGGTCGATCACCTTGGTCTTGCGGCCGATATAGGCGGCTATAGCCTTGTCACTGCCCAGCGCGACAACGCGCCCGCCCCGGATCGCCATGGCTTGCACGACACGGTCCTTGGCATCGACGGTCAGGATCGTGCCGTGATGCAGCACGGTATCTGCGGCAGCAGGCGCGCGCGCCTGTGCGGAGGACGCGCCGGCCAGCAAGGCAGCAGCGCAAAAAACGGCAAATCTGGACATCGAAATCCCCCGGGCAACGAACAGAAGCTAGGGGTAAGTCCGGGTCGCGCGCTGTCAAGCGGCGCGGCCCGGAGTCAGAGTATGACCTCAGGGCATCATCCGCTGCAGTTCCGCCTCGCCGTCCATCCACTGATGCTTGAATGCCGCGCCGACATGCAGCGCGAAGAGGCCATAAAGCACCCAGCCGATCAGCTCGTGCGCTTCGCCAAAGGCACTGTGATACGCTTCCTTCGTGGCCGGATCGAGGTTCATAATCATGCTGATGCGCGGCCATTCGAACAGGCCGAACCACTGCATCGGGTGCGTCGCCGCGTCTTTCCATGCGGAGTCCATGATCCACCCGGTAAGCGGCATGGCGAAAATGATCGCATAGAGCGCCCAGTGCGCCGCATGGCTGGCCTTCACTTCCCACGGCTTGTAGCTGGCGGGGAGAGCAGGGGGCCGGTGCGTCAACCGCCACAGCAGCCGCATCACCGCGAGGCCCAGCACCGTCACCCCGATCGACTTGTGCGCATTGATCAGCGGCCGCACATTGTCATCGCCCGCGACTTCCCAGATCCAGGGCAGCGCGGCGTTGATGATGATGCCCACCGCAATGATCCAGTGAAGCGCGATGGCGATACCTGTGTATTTCTTGACCATGGATGCTCCGCATTTTTTTGCAAAAGTTACCAAAGCTTCACCCACATGCCCCTCAAACGCAATAGCGCGTTCAGCCAAGGGTGGCTAAGGGCCGGTCATGCCTTCACTCGAGACGATCCTCCACGCCGAATCCCCGCGTTTCACCCCGCGGCCGATCCCGCTGGCGAGCCGGCTGATCTCGATTTTCGCGCCGCTGCTCTTCGTGGTCCTCACGGCGCAGGCGTTCTACCGGCAAGGGCTCGGCATGTGGTCGGTGGGGATCGTCTATATTCTCTATGATACCTCGTTGCTGCTGTTCACCGCTTGGCAGATCCGCAAGCTGGTCCATGATGCGCCAGTGCCCGCAGCCGCTGGCCCGCGGCCATCGCTCGGCGTAATTGTCGCGGCACACAACGAAGCGAGCGTTATCCGCCTCACCATCGATCGCCTGCTCGCGCAGGCTGAAGCGCCCGAGGCGATCATGATCGCTGACGATGGCTCCAGTGACGAGACGCCCGCTGCAATGCGGGCAGGCTACGGCCTTGCCGCCCCCGCCGTCGGCGGCCTTGTCGAGACGACCATCGGCCACACCCGCCTGCAATGGCTGCGCTTGCCCCATGGCGGCAAGGCCCGCGCGCTCAACCAGGCGCTGCAGCACTGCGGGGCTGACGTTGTGCTCACGGTCGATGCTGACACATTGCTCGAGCCCGGCGCGATTGCCGCGATGCGCGCGGCGTTCGTGCGGGATCCTACGCTGGTCGCCGCGACCGGCGTGCTTGTGCCGATTTGCGGACCCTCGCTCTCGGGCCGCTTGTTCGAATGGTTCCAGTCCTACGAATACGTGCGCAATTTCCTTTCGCGCGATGCGTGGATGCAGCTGAACGGCCTGCTCCTGATCTCTGGTGCGTTCGCCGCGTTCCGGCGCGAGGCGGTGCTCGCCGTCGGCGGGTTCGATTCCGATTGCATGGTGGAGGATTACGAGCTCATCCACCGGCTCCACCGCCACAGCCATGATCGCGGCCTTGGCTGGCATGTCGGCGTGGTCGGCGGCGCGCTGGCGCGGACCGATGCGCCCGCAAGCATCCGCGGTTTCCTCAAACAGCGCCAGCGCTGGTTCGGCGGCTTCCTTCAGACGCAGTACTGGAACCGCGATATGGTCGGCAACGCGCGCTATGGCCTGCTCGGCACGCGCATGCTGCCGGTGAAAGCGCTCGATACCCTGCAGCCGATCTACGGCCTCGGGGCATTTGCCATCCTCATCTGGCTGGTCGCGACGGGCCGCTTCTATCTCGCGTTCCCGATCCTCCTCGTCATGATCGCCAAGATTGTTGTGGACCTCACGTTCCACCTCTGGTCGCTCGGCATCTACAAGCGCTGGACCGGCCAGCGTGAGGGCCTGCGCCTCATCCCCGCGTTGATCGCCGCGATTGCCGAGCCGTTCAGCTTTCAGCTTCTGCGCCACGCCGGTGCGGTCTACGGCTGGTATGCCTTCCTCTCCGGCAGCCAGACCTGGACCCGCCAGACCCGCACCGCGCTCGAGCATCAGGCCTGAGCACAATTCCTCCCCGAAACGGGGAGGGGGACTACCGAAGGTGGTGGACGGCGTGCAGCGCGGATCATTCCCCACGCCGAGAAACGTGCCCATGCGAAGCGACCAAACTTCATGGAAGCGCGAGTGGAGAATGCCGAAGTTGGTATCGTCGTCGCGGGCGATGGCGATGATCGCATTGTACGGAAGTACTGACCGGTCGGCCACCCCGTTTCCAACATGGGGCGGCCAGCGGTTCGCACTGATGAATGGCGATTGATCCTGATTTTCAGTTTAATTTTATAATGTTAAAAGTGGTTTCTCAGGGGCGTTCAATTTTGCTCCGGACTGTGTCAACGGTGTCAACCGTAAGAAATTCCGACATGCAACGGAATCGCCCAAACCTGCTTGCAAAAGCGCCAACCTGCCCGCACCATCGCGCCAACGACGAGAAGGGCATGGTGGGGACTATGGACACAGCACAATCTCTGGCGATCACTCGGCGCGGGTTGATCGGATCGAGCGGCGCGTTGGCGCTGGCCAACCTCTCGCCGCGGGCTTGGGCCGCGATCCTCGATCCTTCGCCCACGCTGATCCTGCGGGGTGCCCGTATCCACACGCTCGACCCTGCGGTGCCCGAGGCCGATGCCATTGCCATTTCCGGCAGCCGCATCGTCGGTGTCGGCAAGTGGGACGAGCTGAAAACGCTCGCCACCGCGCGCACGCAAGTGATCGATGTGGGCGGACAGGCCATCGTGCCGGGCTTCAACGATGCGCATTGCCATGCCGTGGGCGAAAGCCTGCTGGAAGACGTGCTCGTCGGCAACCCGTTCGAGGTCGAGTTCTACAGCATCGATCGGATCGTTACGCTCCTCAAGGAACGCGCCGCTGCCACGCCACCGGGCAAGCTGGTGCGCGGCGAGTTCTACGACGATACCAAGATCAAGGATGGCCGCCCGCTGGTCATGGCCGATCTCGACCGCGTCTCGACCACGCACCCGGTCATCGTCACCCATCGCGGCGGACACACCTATGTCGTAAATTCCTACGCCTTCCAGATTGCCGGGATCACGCGAGATACGCCGAACCCCTTCGGCGGCACGTTCGATCGGGATGCCAATGGCAATCTCACCGGGCGCGTCACCGACAAGGCGATCGACCTGATCAAGGTGAAAACGCCAGAGCCCGATTTCACCCCTGAACAGATCCGCGCCCGTGCCATTGCCGGTGCAGCGAAGATCAGTGCGGAGTTCGTCCGCTACGGCCTTACCAGCGTGTGCCACACC
>CANFIV010000046.1 GCA_947446935.1 Sphingomonadaceae bacterium
ATGGAATCGATCAGATCGACGATCTGGCCGATCTCCTGTGATGAGCGTTCGATTGCGCTCATCGCTGTCATGGCCTCTCCCACCAGCGCGCCGCCTGTCGAGGCATCCTGGGTCGCAAGGCCGATTTCTGACTCGACCTCGCGGGTGCGGTTGGCGGTCGCGGTGACAAGGCTCGCGACATGTTTCATCGCCGCGCTCGATTCCTCGACGCTGGCGGCCTGCACCTGATTGCGCTCGGCCAAGTCACCCGAAGCGGATCGGATTTCGGCGGCACCCGTGTTGACGCTCTCGACTGAGCCGGCAACGCGCGAGAGCACGTTGTCGAGCCTGTTGGCCGCTGCGTTGTAGGCATGGCGCAAGGCTTCGTATTCGCTCGAGAACGCCGTCTCGACGCGATGCGACAGATCGCCATCGGCCAACTGACCAAGTGCTTCGCCCATGGCGGTCACGACATGGGCCTGCTTGTCGGCGGCTTCGTGCTGGGCCTCGGCGGCGGTCCGGAACACTTCGATCGCGCGGGTCATATCACCGATCTCGTCGCCCCGGTGCCCTGCGCGGCGGCCAGCGGCAAGATCGCCGGCGGCCATGGCAGACATGACACCAGCCGTATCGGCCAGCGGATCGAGCACGTGGCGGCTGAGGAGGCGCATGGCCTGCAGGATCAGCCCGACGGTGACGATACCCGCCAGCGCCACCATGGCCATCAAGATCTCGACTGTTGTTGTGCTGGTGGCGACAAGCTCTTGCTGTGCCGCCGTAGCGTGGTCCGTCAGCACGAGGATCGCTTCGCGCTCGCGCTCGAAGATTGACGCCAGCCGTGTTTCGCTCGCCTGTACCGTGGCTGCATCGCCGCGTGACGCCGATGGCAGCAGGACCGTGTTGACTTCCGTCCAGAAAGCTTCGGCTTCCTTGGCCACCTTGTCACGCAGTTCGCCCGCGAGCTTGGGGTCAACGTCATCGGAGGTCCAGCGGGCAAGGCTGTCGCGGTACTGCTTTTCGAGCGTGGCCAGATCGGCGCGGTTCTGGGCGAGGTGGGCAGGATCTTCAGCGGTCTGCTTGGCCTTGAGCATGGGCTCGACGATGTAGAGCGGCGGGGGCAGGATATCGGCGGTGAAGCCGGTTATCTTGTCGATGCGGTTTTGCACGGTTCCGCCCACGCGAATATGCTGGACTGCCAGTCCTATGAGCAGGAGCACCACGGTCACAGCCCCGGCCAAGACAAGACCGCCGCGCTGGCTCTGACTGCGAATGCTCATACTTTTGGTCCCTTGCATCATATTACGGGACCACTTCTGCCGTGAGTCCCGGAGCGCTCCATTAGCCCGGGCAATGCAGATAAAGGTTTGACACGCTAGGGAGCAGTTTTGCCTAGCTCCTTTTTCGTCGTTATTAACGAAACTACCAAGGCGGTAACACTAGGCTTTCCGCCAATTAATACGCCGAAACGGACCTTTCTTCCCGCAGCAGGTCTACGTGGCTGCACATATGCCTGGTTCAGGTATATTTCGTGCGCAAAGCCAGCAGCGCCATGGCTGCGGCAGCCGCCTCGCCGCCCTTGTTCTTCTGTGCGGGATCGGCCCGGACGAGTGCCTGGGCCTCGTTCTCGACCGTAAGGATGCCGTTGCCGATTGCAATGCCGTCCATGGTCAGCGCCATCACGCCCCGGGCGCTTTCGCCGGCAACGATCTCGAAATGATAGGTCTCGCCGCGGATCACCACGCCAATCGCGACATAGCCGTCGAAATCGCCGGACTGATCGGCCAGCGCGATCGCGCCGGGAATCTCGAGCGCCCCCGGCACAGTGAGCACCTCGACCTTGTGCCCGGCGTCTTTGAGCGCCTTGCTTGCGCCCGCCACGAGCATGTCGTTGAGGTGATCGTAGAAGCGCGCTTCGACAATGAGGAACTTGGCCATGCGTGCTTACTCCACCAGAATCGGCTTTTCGCCGACGATATTGAGGCCGTATCCTTCGATAGCGACCACGTTGCGATGCGAATTGGTGAGCAGCACCATGTCGTGAATGCCCAGGTCCGCAAGGATTTGCGCACCGATGCCATAACTGCGCAGGTCCATCTCGCCCGCTTGCCCGCTGATTTCCGCATGCAGCGCATCACCGCTGCTCGGCATCAGCAACACGATCACGCCGGCTCCCGCCGCCCCGATTTCGCCCATCGCGCGCTGCAGAATACGTTTACGCGGGCCGGGCTGGCCGAGCACATCGGACAGGATCGAAATGCCGTGCATGCGCACAAGCGTCGGCTCGCCGGCCCGCACTGCGCCTTTTTGCAAAACGAGATGCGATGAGCCGTCGATCTTGTTGCGATAAGTCCGGATCGTCCAGTCGCCGCCGTAGTCTGAAACGAACGGTGCCACACCGACGCATTCGACGAGGTGATCGTGGCGGCGGCGGTATTCGATGAGATCGCGGATCGTGCCCATCTTGAGCCCGTGGCGGCGCGCGAAGGGGACAAGATCGTCCATCCGCGCCATCGTGCCATCGTCCTTCATGATCTCGCAGATCACGCCCGAAGGATTGAGGCCTGCGAGCCGCGAAATATCGACCGCAGCCTCTGTATGCCCCGCGCGCACCAGCACGCCGCCGTCGCGCGCGATCAGCGGGAAGACGTGGCCGGGCGTCACGATATCGTCGCGGGTCTTCGCCGCATCGACTGCAACCGCCACTGTGCGCGCGCGGTCGGCGGCGGAAATGCCGGTGGTCACGCCTTCGCGCGCCTCGATCGAGACGGTGAAGGCGGTTTCGTGCCGCGTGCCGTTGTTGCGGCTCATCAGTTCAAGACCGAGTTGCTCGCAGCGCGGGCGGGTGAGGGTGAGGCAGATCAGGCCGCGACCATGGGTCGCCATGAAATTGATCGCATCAGGGGTGGCCATCTGGGCGGGGATGACCAGATCGCCCTCGTTCTCGCGGTCCTCGTCATCAACCAGAATGAACATCCGCCCGTTGCGCGCCTCGTCGATGATTTCCTCGATCGGCACGAGCGCGGGCGCGTCGTCGCTTTCGTTGAGCACGCGCTCGAGCTTGGCGAGCGTATCGGCGGTCGGGTTCCACCCGGGCAGGGTAAGATCGCGCAAGGTGTTGGCATGGAGCCCCGCAGCCCGGGCAAGGCCGGAACGGGACATGCCACCTTCGACAACGAGGCGGCGGATCTGATCGATGAGGGTGCTGGACATATCGATGCTATTTCACACCACAATGTGAATTGCAAGACCGCTCTATCACATTTGAATCGCATTTTCGTAGATCTGATTCGGGCTTGGTGCCTCAAACCGCGTTGGACGGTTGCTTCTGCGTCACAGTCCCTGTTGGATGCCGCTACGGAAAGGGACAAATTTAATTAAGCGGTTGACAACGAAGGTGTCCCGCTATGTTCTAGGGTCAGAAGGTCGACCCTCAAAAATGATGGGCGCCGCTGAAGAGAGAGGAATACTGATATGAGGGGCAAACTTACCCTGCTCGCAGGTGTGTGCGCAGCAGCCGTAGCAACGCCGTCGTTCGCGCAGACCGCGCAGCCGGCCGCAGCCAGCGCAGCCGGCCCAGGTGTTGAAGAAATCATCGTGACCGCCCAGCGCCAATCGCAGCGTCTGCAGACGGTGCCGATCGCAATCAGCGCGTTCACAGCCGAAGGTATTGAGAAGCAGCAGATCAAGAATCCGCTCGATCTGCAGCTCAGCCTGCCGAACGTCACTTTCACCAAGACGAACTTCACGACTTCCAGCTTCACCATCCGCGGCATCGGCGATCTTTGCACCGGCGTGACCTGCGACAGCGCGACCGCTATTCACCTCAACGACGCGCCGCTGTTCTTCACCCGCCTGTTTGAAGGCGAGTTCTATGATCTGGGGCAGATCGAAGTGCTGCGCGGACCGCAGGGCACCCTGTTCGGTCGCAACGCCACTTCGGGCGTGGTCAACTTCCGTACCGCCAAGCCCGATCTCAACGGCTTCGGTGCTTCGGGTGAGGCCGAATACGGCAATTACAACTCGATCCGCGTGAAGGGCATGGTCAATGTGCCGCTCAGCGATACCCTCGCGGTGCGCGCAGCCGGCTATTACCTGAAGCGTGATGGCTACACCAAGAACCTCTATGACGGTAAGGACCTCGACGACCGCGACATGTACGGTCTGCGCGGCTCGCTGACATGGCAGCCGTCCTCGTCCACCACGATCGACCTCATGGGCCAGTACTTCCATGAGAAGGACAGCCGCCTGCGCATTCAGAAGCAGTATTGCCAGAACGATCCCACCGGCATTCTGGGCTGCCTCAACACCACCCGCGGCACCGGCACAACCAACAGCAACGCACTGCTCGCCGGTATCCTGACTTCGCGGGAATTCTTTGCCCTTCGCGGCCTGCCGACCGCCTTTGCCCTCGGCAGCGTCTATGGCCCGAGCACGTATGGCAATGTGGTCAATCCGAAGGACCCGCGCGAAGTCAGCACCGATTTCACGCCGACTTACGCCACCTCGGAAACGATCCTTCAGGGCATTTTGCGGCAGGATATCGGCGACAAGCTGAGCCTCAAGGTCGAAGGCAACTACCAGAAGGTCAAGATCGACTCGCAGCAGGACTACAACCTCGCTGTCACCGACCGCACGAGCTACGCAGCCGGTCTCGGCGCGCTTGCCGCGGCTGGTGCCGGCCTGCTCGGGCCCGGCCTCAAGGCTTACCTGGGCCCGGTCGCCTCCGCGCTCATTCCGAATGGCCCAGCCGGCAATCTCTGCACCTCGCAGGGTGAATCCAGCGGTACCGGCGTGTTCGGTGGCCACAGCGTTTGCGCCAGTTCGCCGCTCGATTTCGACCGGTCGAATCAGGAGCAGGAAGCCTGGACCGGGGAAGCGGTGCTCACCACGAAGTTTGACGGGCCGATCAACTTCCTGCTCGGCGGGATCTACGGCAAGTACACCGTCAAGGAGAACAGCTACTACGTCAGCTCGTTCGGTCTGGACTACTTCGCAGGCGTGGTCGGCGCGTTCACGGCGCTGGGTGCCGGTGCTCCTCCGTCGTACCTTGCCACCCCGGCCTACCGCAACAATGGTGCGGCCGACGGCTACAAGCTCACGACCTACGGCCTGTTTGGCGAAGGCTACTGGAAGATGAGCGATCGTCTGAAGTTGACCGTGGGCGTGCGCTATAACAACGACAAGAAGACGATCCGGGCACGTACGACCCTGTTCAGCTTCCTTGCGCCGCAGGGCAGCACCAATGCCTACGACTCGCCGTTCATCGGATCCTACGATGCCGATCCGGGCATTGCTGGGAACCAGCTGTACCAAGAGCGCCAGGTCAAGTTCGGTGAGTTCACCGGTCGTGCGGTGCTTGATTTCCAGATTTCGCCCGATCACCTGATCTATGCGTCGTACTCGCGCGGCTACAAGTCGGGCGGCATCAACCCGCCGCTGTCGCCGATCTTCTCGGTGCCCGAAACCTTCAACCCCGAATTCGTCAATTCGTTCGAAGTCGGCTCGAAGAACACCTTTGGCAATGGCGCGCTGCAGCTGAACCTCACCGGGTTCTACTACAAGTACAAGGATCTCCAGCTTTCGCGCATCGTGGCGCGTACCTCGGTCAACGATAACGTCAGTGCCAACATCTACGGTGTTGAAGCTGAAGCCATCGTGCGCCCGATCCGTCCGCTCACGATCAACATGAACTTCAGCTACCTGCATTCCGAAGTTTCGCAGGACAAGCTGCTGTCCAACCCGCGTGACTTCGGCGCGGGCCGCAAGGACGCTGTGATCATCAAGGACATCACCAACGCGGCAAACTGCGCGGTGGGCTCGAACTCGGGCAATGTTGCGGGGGTCAATGCCTTCGTGAACACCGCCAATGCTCTGATGAACGCCGGGCAGATCCCGGGGATCGTCGGTGGCGCCGGGCTCAAGAACACGACGCCGTTCCCTGCTGGTGGCGGGATCGCTTCGACCGGTGCCTATTCGGTCTGCGCCGTGCTCAGCGCGCTGGCGCCGACGGTCGGCAACGCTCCGGGCATCGGCGGTGTCACGGTCTATTCGTCGGGTATCCCGGTGAATATCCGTGGCAACAAGCTGCCCGGTGCGCCCAACGTGAAGTTCTCGGCCGGCGTGCAGTATGCCGCACCGGTCGGCAATCTCACGCTGACCCCGCGTGTCGATTTGAACTTCACCGGCAAGTCGGATGGCACGATCTTCAATGGCGTGATCGACAAGATCCCCTCGTTCACCCAGCTGAACGCGCAGATCCAGCTCGATGGTCCGGAGAAGAAGTGGTACATCCGCGGCTTCATCCAGAACATCACCAACGACAACTCGGTGACCGGCCTCTACGTGACCGACCAGTCCTCGGGTAACTTCACCAACGTGTTCACGCTTGAACCGCGCCGCTACGGCGTTGCGGCCGGCTTCAAGTTCTGAGCCGATAAGCAAAGCGGGTCCGGCGCGCCGGGCCGGAAAATGCAGGGCGCCGGGGGGAAACCTCCGGCGCCTTTGCTTTGCGCATGGCCGGGGCCGCGTGGTATCAAATCAGGAAATGTCAGGGGGAGGCACGCGCAATGGTTTCCGGGGCAAGGGGATTGATGGGTCTGGCACTTGGCCTGGCACTCGCGGGGCAGGGGACAGCGCAAGCCGCGCCCAAAGCTGCAGAGCCTGCCGATCTGGTCATCGTCAACGGCAAGATCATCACCGTCGATGCCAAAGGCACCGTGGTCCGGGGCGTCGCGATCCGGGCGGGCCGGATCGTCGCGGTCGGCAATGTCAGCCGCTATCGCGGCCCACGCACGCAGGTGATCGATCTCAAGGGGCAAACGATGCTCCCCGGCTTCATCGATGCGCACTCGCATGTTGGCGGCATGGCCGAAGTCGAGGCGCACGATATCGATATCCAGGTGCCGCCGCTGAAAGATGGCGCGGCCGTGATCGCGCGGTTGCAGGAGGCCGCCGCGAAAATGCCGCCGGGGGCGTGGCTGATCGGCAATGGCACCTACAACCAGCCCATGCCCTCGCGCGCGGCGCTGGATGCCGCCTTGCCCGACAATCCGGTCGATCTGCGCTGGAGCGCGCACGATCATCTTATCAATCACAAAGCCGCCGAGATCATGGGGCTGAACCGCACCTTCCCCGATCCTCCGGCCGGGACCGCTGCGCGTTTCGAGCGCACGGCGGATGGCGAGATCATGATTATCCGCGATGCGCAGGTGCCCTGGCCCAAGGGCATGGTGCCCGCTTTCACACCGGGCGAGCGCAAGGAAGCGGTGTTCCACATCCTCTCGGACTTCTATCTGAAGCGCGGCGTCACCACGGTTTCGGACATGTCAGACATCATAACCTATGATGCGATGGCGCAGTTGAAGGCCGAGGGCCGCCTGCCAACGCGGATGCGCCTGAACTTCCTGATCGGGCCGCTGATGCTTGCCGGGATCACCGTCGCTTCATCGAAGGATCCCGATCCGGTGAGCCGGATCGAAGCCATGGGCTACAAACCCGGCGGCGGCACCGAATGGATCAGAACCGGCGCGATCAAGCTCATCGAGGATGGGGTCTGGGGCACAACCTCGGCGGTCTATCGGCCGCACTGGAATGGTTCCGCAACGACATGGGCACCGAACAATACCGGCGGGGTCACGTACAAGCAGGAAGAGCTGAACGCGCTGGTGGGCGATGCCTATCGCCGGGGCTGGCAGGTGCAGATCCACGCCAATGGCGATCGGTCGCAGGACATGGTGCTGGATGCTTATGAAGCGGCGGCGGCACGCTACCCGAGGTCGGATGCCCGCCTCAGGATCGAACACTTTGGTCATTTCCTGAGCATCGATCCGGCGCGCACCGAGCGGCGCCTGCAGCGCATGGTGCAAGATCACGTCATTCCGTCGATGCAGGTCGCATTTCTGTGGCGGCTCGATGCGACCAATGCCGCAGAGCCGGATGTCAAGTTCTTCCCCTTGAAGACGCTCATCGCACGCGGACTTCATCCGGCCGGCGGGGTCGATACGATCGGCACGCAGAACTTCGCCACGAACCCGTTCTTCTCGATCGCGCGGGCCGTCAACCGCGACAGCAAGTACGGGACCATCGTGCAGCCGGAGGAGGCGATCGGTGTGATGGACGCAATCCGCATGTTCACGATCTGGAGTGCCGAAGCAAACTTCCTCGAGAAGGATCAGGGCAGCATCGAGGTGGGCAAACTCGCCGATTTCGTGGTGGTTGATGCCGATCCACTGACCATTCCCAAGGCCCGCATCGGAGACGTTCAGGTCGTCATGACAATTCTGGACGGCAAGATTGCCTATGAGAGGCCACCTGCGCCTGCCCGCTGAGCGGGGCTCTTGCCGGTCTTCCAGCGCCTGCGGCTCAGTCCTTAAGCCCAGACCTCGGGAAATCCCGCCCCAGTGAACTGCGCCACGGGGTTTGCATCTTTGGCACGCCGGGAATGCGGAAACCGCTTGGGTTGTGGCACTGCTGGCATACGGTGCCAAACGTGCCGTGGTGCACATCGTCCTTCTTGTGGCAATCGATGCAGCGGTCGCCGACTTTCACCGTGTTGACCGACTTCGGGTGACAGCCGACGCAGGTGACCCGGGCGTGAAGGCCGATCAAGGGAAAGCCGGTCTTGGCGTGATCGAATTTCGCGACTTTCCAGGTCGAC
>CANFIV010000047.1 GCA_947446935.1 Sphingomonadaceae bacterium
CAGCGGTCGGAGACAGAGCGCAAAGGCCGCCGGGAAACTCCTTGAAGCCCAACTGTCTCGTTTCAAGGTGCATGGCAGGGGTAGAGCGAGCCTGACAGAGGCGGGGCGCTAAGGATACCGCAGCGGCGTCTGAGGCCCTATAGATAGCCCCATGGTGACCTCCACAAAGCCTCTGGCCTGCTGCCTGATCTGCGGTAACCCGAAGACGGTCAAAAGCCACATCCTCCCCCGAGCCTTGATGCACGACCTCAGAGGAGATGATGAGCCATACGTACACGAGATGTCGCAGGGTCGGCGGGGAACCAAGTTTCTCCAGTGCGAAAAAAGTTTGTGTCAGGTGCCGAACACCGCGCTAGCGTACAAACCGATGACCCGACCTCAGCCTCTGGCCCGCCTCAATCCGATCTACACCGAGATGCCCGTCACGGTGTTCGAGCACATGTCGGGCCTCGCCCGCAGCCTCGGAGCGATCAACCTAGGTCAAGGTTTTCCCGATGCGCCGCCGCCCGCCGCGCTCACCGCCGCCGCGATGCGCGCGATGGAAACCCGCTCACAGCAATATCCGCCGAGCGCGGGCCTGCCCGAGCTGCGCGATGCGGTCGCCGCGTTCTATGACCGCACGCAGGGCCTCGCGCTCACCCGCGAGCAGGTCATTGTGACCTCGGGCGCGACAGAGGCTATTGCCGCCGCGATCCTTGCCGTCGTCGGCACGGGCGACGAGGTGCTGCTCTTTGCCCCGGCCTATGATGCCTATGCCCCGCTGGTGCGCCGCGCGGGTGGCGTGCCCGTCTTCGTCCCGCTGGCCCCGCCCGGCTGGCACTATGATGAAACCGCAATCCTGGCCGCGATAACTCCGCGTACGCGCGCCATGATCGTCAATGATCCGCTCAACCCTACCGGCTCGGTGGCGAGCGCTGACGACCTCGCGCTGCTTGCGCGCCTGTGCACCACGCATGACCTTGTCGCGATCTGCGACGAGGTGTGGGAGGCCGTGCGTTTCGATGGCCGCGCGCATCGCTCGCTGTTGGCCGAACCCGGCATGGCCACCCGCGCCATAAAGATCGGCTCGGCCGGCAAGATCTTCGGCGCCACGGGATGGAAGGTCGGCTGGATGGTCGCGGATGCCGCGCTCGCGGGCGTCCTAGCAAAAGCGCACCAGTTCCTCACCTTCACCACGCCGCCGATGCTGCAATGGGCCGCCGCCGAAGGCCTTGCCGATCCCGCTATCACGGCCGCCCTCCACGCAGAATGGGCGGCCTCACGCGCTGTCCTGATCGAAGGCCTCGCCCGCGAAGGCTTTGTCGTGCTCGAAAGCGCCGCGACCTGGTTCGCCTGTATCGATCTTGCCGCCAGCGGCATTGCGCTCGACGACCGCACCTTCAGCGAACGCGCCGTGCGGGAGGCTGGCGTCGCCAGCATCCCGCTTTCCGCCCTGTGGGAAGGCGCAGGCGGACCCACGACCATCGTGCGCCTGTGTCACTGCAAACCACCTGCCATGCTGGAGGACGCGGTCGCACGCCTCAGCAAGTGGCGCGACGGGCTCTAGGCGCTGAGCCCTGCAAGCCACTCCGCAATCATCGCACGCCCCGCAGCCACAGCGCCCGGCCCATGCGTGTCATGCGCTGCGCGCAACTCCTTCTGGCAATGGCCCGCCGCCGCAAGATACTCGAAATCCTGCGCGATCCAGTCCTCGAAGCGCTCGTCCTCGCCCATCTCGGCATGGAACTGCAGCGCCAGCAAATTCGGCCCGCGCCGAAAGGCCTGATGCGGATAAAGTTCGCTGGAGGCGAGCACTTCGGTCCCCTCGGGCCGCGTAAAGGTATCGCCGTGCCAGTGCAGCACCGGTACATCGGCGAGATGGCGCAGCGGGCTCTCCTCCACGTGGATCCTGATCGGACCAAATCCGATCTCCTTGGCCGGGCCGGCATAGACCTCGGCCCCCAGCGCCGCCGCCATCATCTGCGCGCCAAAGCACACGCCGAGCGTCGGGCGCTCCGCTTCCAGCCGCTTGGCAAGGCGGCCAAGCTGACAGCGAATCCACGGATAGGTCTCCTGCTCGTAGACCCCCATCGGCCCACCCATCATCACCACCAGATCGGGCGCAACAAGGTCCACGGCATGGAACTCCGGATCGATCACATCCACCCGGTCGATCACATAACCCGCAGCCTCGATCGGCGCGCGGAAGCCCGCGACGCCCTCGCGCGGCACATGGCGGATGATCAGCGCGGTCTTCATCAGCAAGGCTCCTGAGTCGCTACAGAATTTCTACCGAAATGATAGACAAAAGCCAGCGAGAGGATTTTGGGCCGGTGAAAGCGGGGCTTTCGCAACCCAGCGCGCGGTCACAGCCCCAGTTTCTGCCAAAAATCTTCAGCCGAAAGCGTCTTGCCAGCCGCTTCAGCATCGCCGGAAAGCCGCCACGAAGGGTGTGGAAAACGTGCGGAGCCCGCCGTGGGGCGCAGTGCAGATTTGCGCCGGGGGGCAGAAAGCTTGATTGGTCTCGTCATCATCGCAACTCCTGTATCGGAACACGAATCTGGCGAGGTCGCCCGGGTCCGTGCGCTTTAGCCGTTGGTGACGCGGAGCAAGCTGACATCCATCAAAAGCCGCGATGCGCCGGGGACCGAAGGCAGGGATTGGGAGAGGATGATCCCCGGCGCACGCATAATCTCTACCGATCTGATTAAGTTTTGTCGCTTCAGAATTTCTGAAGGCTTGCCAAGGTTTGCTTGTGTGCGGATCGCGCAAAAAAAAGGCCCGCCGCACGTGGTATACACGCGCGACGGGCCCGCTTTCCTCCCCAGGAAAGTATCGTTCGGGAAGCGTTCGGCCTTACCGGCCCATCGCGCTCCCAAGCCGGTGGTAGAGGTGCGAGAACTTCACCGATTCCGGCTGGTCCTCGATCGCCTTGAGATAGTGCAGCACCGCCTCGCGGATCAGCTTGAAGTCTTCAGTTGAAAGCACCGCACGGGCCCGGGTCGGTTCAGCCATTGTCCTGCTCCTTCAGAAATTGATTTCTTTCGCCCCTCCCGCATGCGGGAGGGGTCGGGGGTGGGCCCTTCTCAGGCCGCGAATTGGTTCATGGTGTTATGCGCGCCGCCGGCCTTGAGCGCGGCTTCGCCGGCGAAGTATTCCTTGTGGTCGTCGCCAAGGTCCGAGCCCGCCATGTTCTGGTGCTTCACGCAGGCAATGCCCTGGCGGATTTCTTCGCGCTGGACGTTCTTGACGTAGCCCAGCATGCCGGCATCGCCGAAGTATTCCTTCGCCAGATTGTCGGTGCTGAGCGCCGCAGTGTGGTAGGTCGGCAGCGTGATGAGGTGGTGGAAGATCCCCGCCTCGCGCGCCGAATCCCGCTGGAAGGTCCGGATGCGCTCGTCGGCCTCGTCAGCCAGCGCGGTGCCGTCATAGTCCACGCTCATCAGCTTGGCCCGGTCATATGCGCTCAAATCCTTGCCTTCAGCAGTCCATGCATCGAACACCTGCTGGCGGAAGTTCAGCGTCCAGTTGAAGCTGGGCGAGTTGTTGTAAACGAGCTTGGCGGTGGGGATCACCTCGCGGATGCGGCGCACCATGCC
This sequence comes from Sphingomonadaceae bacterium, assembly GCA_947446935.1. Classification (GTDB taxonomy): domain Bacteria; phylum Pseudomonadota; class Alphaproteobacteria; order Sphingomonadales; family Sphingomonadaceae; genus Novosphingobium. The sequence goes on from CANFIV010000047.1 coordinate 3,579, forward strand.
GCCGATCTGGCCGATGTGGGGCTTCTCGGTCTCGATCCATAGCAGGTCCGCGCCGTTCTGCAGGCTGTTGATGCCGTCGAGCACGCAGCGGTCCTCGCCGGTGCCGGGGCGGAACTGGAACAGGTTCGAGGGCAGGCGCTTCGGCCGCATCAGCTTGCCGTCGCGGCTGATCAGCACATCGCCGTGGCCGAGCGTGGCGGCATCGACTTCCTCGCAATCGAGGTAGCTGTTGTACTGGTCGGCAATGTCGCCCGGCTCCTTCACGAAAGCGATCTGCTTCGTGAGGCCAGCGCCAAGGCTGTCGGTGCGCGCAACGATAACGCCGTCATCAACCCCGAGCTCGAGGAAGGCATACCGGACAGCGCGGATCTTCGCGAGGAAGTCCTCGTGCGGCACGGTGACCTTGCCGTCCTGATGGCCGCACTGCTTTTCGTCCGAAACCTGATTCTCGATCTGGATGCAGCAGGCCCCTGCCTCGATGAACTTCTTGGCGAGCAGGTAGGTTGCCTCGGCGTTGCCGAAGCCCGCATCGATGTCGGCGATGATCGGCACGATGTGGGTCTGATATTCGTCGATCTTGTGGAGCAGGCGGTGCGTGTTGACCGCGTCGCCAGCAGCCTTCGCCGCATCAAGCTCGCGGAACAGCATGCCGAGTTCACGCGCATCGGCCTGCCGCAGGAACGTATAGAGCTCTTCGATCAGCGCGGGAACGCTGGTCTTCTCGTGCATCGACTGGTCGGGCAGCGGGCCGAATTCGCTGCGCAGCGCGGCAACCATCCAACCCGAAAGATAGAGGTAGCGGCCCTTGGACGTGCCGAAGTGCTTCTTGATGGAGATCATCTTCTGCTGGCCGATGAACCCGTGCCAGCAGCCGAGCGACTGCGTGTACTTCGCCGGATCGGCATCATAGGCGGCCATGTCCGCGCGCATGATCTTGGCAGTGTAACGGGCGATATCGAGCCCGGTCTGGAAGCGGTTCTGCAGACGCATGCGCGCCACCGAAGCCGGATCGATGCCATCCCAGGTGGCGGCGAACGGCGCGATTGCCTTGGCGGCTTCGTTGATGGTCTGCGAGTAGGTCATCCGATTGTCCTGCATGTTTTGCTTCGATGACCTGCGGTTAGGCCCGCCCAGCGACACAAGAAACCCGTCGCGCGGTCATGTTGTCAAACTTTACAGAATATGCTTGTAAAGTTGTGCAGCCCACACAGGACCATTACAGCCCATGGAATCGCGCCCGCTCTACCTCGGCCCCCGGCTCAAGCGCCTGCGCCGCGAACTTGGCCTCACCCAGGCCGTCATGGCCGAAGATCTCGCGATTTCGCCCAGTTATATCGCCTTGCTGGAGCGCAACCAGCGCCCGCTCACCGCCGATCTGCTGCTCCGCCTTGCCCGCGCCTACAAGCTCGATGTCAGCGAACTCGCGGCGGAGGAACGCGACGACTATGCCCGCCGCCTGTCCGACGTGCTGCGCGATCCGATCTTTGCCGAGATCGATTTGCCAGCGCTCGAAGTGGCCGACGTTGCAACCAGCTACCCCGGCGTGACCGAGGCGATGCTGCGCCTGCATACCGCCTATATGCGCGAACAACAGGCACTTGCGGGCCTCCGCGGCGGTGCGGGCGGAGGCGATTCGGCCGATCCACTGGCCGAGGCACGTCGCTTCGTCGCCCAGCGCCGCAACTATTTCCCGGCGCTCGACAGCAAGGCCGAAGCGCTCGCTGAAGAGATCGAGAAGCTCGGCGGCCTGCAGGAAGGGGGCCTTGCCGAATACTTGCGCAGTCAAGGCCTTCGCGTTCGCCTCATGCCCGCCGACATCATGATGGACGCGGTGCGCCGCTATGATCGCCACGCCGAGCAACTCCTGATCGACGACACGCTCGCACCCCAGGCACGCCGCTGGCAGATGGCACTGCACATCGCCTACACCGCACTGCGCCCGGAGATCGCCGCGCTCGTTCGGGGCGAGGCTTTCGCCAGCGAAACCGCCGCCCAACTCGTCCGCCGCGCACTTGCCGCCTATGGCGCAGCGGCCCTGCTCATGCCGTATGACCGATTCGCCCGCGCGGTCGAGGCGCGCGCCTATGATATCGAGGCGCTCTCAGGCCAGTTCGGCACCAGCTTCGAACAGGTCGCACACCGACTCACCACACTGAACCGCCCCGGGCAGGAACGCGTGCCGTTCTTCTTCATCCGCGTCGATGCGGCGGGCAATGTCTCCAAGCGGCTCGATGGCGCAGGCTTTCCCTTTGCCGCGCATGGCGGCGGTTGCCCGCTGTGGACCTTGCATGACACTTTCCGCCGACCCGGCGACGTGCTCACCCAGTGGCTCGAACTCCCCGGCGGCGAACGCTTCTTCAGCATCGCGCGCAGCGTCGCCTCGGGCGGCGGCGGCTTTGGCAAACCCACCATCGTGCGCGCCATTGCTTTGGCCTGCGCCGCCGAACACGCCCCAAAGCTGATTTATGCGCGCGGCGAGCAACCTGCAGCCACCCCCATCGGCGTCACCTGCCGCCTCTGCAACCGTGCGACCTGCACCGCGCGCGCCGAACCGCCTCTGGGCCGCGAAATTCTACCTGATGACTACCGCAAGACGGCGGAGCCGTTCACCTTTGCGGAGAGTTGAAAGTCCCCTCCCGGTCAAGCCGTCGCGCCACCGGCAGCGCCGCCGCAATCGCCATGAAGCAAATCGCCCCGCCCAATGGCCCGATCAGCGTATAAGCTCCAAACCCTTGCGCCATCGCGCCCGCCGCGAGCGAGCCCAGGCTCTGCGAAAGCAGCCAGGTTCCGGTGGTCATCACCGCCAACCGCTCACCCTCCACCTGCGCATAGGCCAGCCGCAGCAGCAGCGGATACGTGAGGAACCAGCTGACCATGAACGCCACAAACGCAGTCGCAAACGCAGCCTCGCTCCCAACCGTCGTCAGCAGTGCGCAGGCCAGACTGCACGCCCCCAGCGCCGCCGCAAGCGGCCAGGCGCGCGGCAGGCGCTGGATCACCGTCGCGAGCCCCGCATTACCAAGCGCGCTCATGAACACGGCTAGGCTCTGGTAAAGCCCGAACTGTGTCGCCGGGATGCCGATTGCATGTGCAGTGCGCTCGATAAAGGGCCAGATCGCGAGCGAACCGAAGGCGAACAGCGCCATGGCCAGCAACACGCGCAGACCCTCTGGTCCGATCGGCCCCGCCTTCGCCGCCGACGCTGCAGCGGCGCCCTTCCCGCTCGGCAGCAGCAGCGCGCACAGCCCGAACACCACCGACAGTCCCGCCAGCCCGAAGAACATGCCGTTCACGCCGTGATCGCGCCCGATCATCGGCAGCCCGATGGCAATGGCGCTGTAGAGCAGCGTCTGGACGGCAATCCCCACCGATATCCAGCGCGCCGGGCTCCCCGTCCGCCCTGCTGCCAGATTGAGCGCGCTGTTCATCAGCCCAAAGCCGAGCCCCGTGCCGATACGCCCCAGCACCAGCAGGGGGTACGCCCCCGTCAGCGCCGAACCCGCCTGCGCCGCAATCACCACCACGCTCGCCAGCATCGCCAGCGCCCTTGCATCCAGCCCGCGTGCGCGCGGTGCGACAAGGAACATCGCCGCCGCATAGCTCAGCGTCTCGGCCATGTTCCACGCGCCCATCGCAAAGGGCGAAAAGCCGAAGCGGTCCATCAACCCGCCGAGCAGATAGGTCGTGAAATTGTTGCCGATATGCGCCGCCGCAGTCGCCGCGCCGATACCGATCAGGGTCACCGCAAAAGGTCTGGAATCGGTGGCGGCTTTCGGGGCGCTGCCGGCTGAGCCGCTGTGGTCCATCATCGCATTGAGGTTTGCATGCCGCGTCCGGCGTTGCAATGCGCCCCTCACCTTTCCGCTTGTTGCGCCGATTGTTCCGCCATAGTCTCCACCCCCATGAAGTCCTCTCGCAAAACCTTTGCTTTCGGCTGGCGCCCCGTCGCCGTGGCCTATGGCAAAGTGCAGGATTGGCGCCCGCCGCCACAAGGTTGATCCCCCTCACCACGATCAACACTCTGCAAAAACGGGATTTCCCATGACTGTATCGACCCTCGAGGTGCGGGCGGACGCCCTCCTCGTCACATGGGCGGATGGCACGTCCGCCACCTACCCCGCGCTCTGGTTGCGCGACAACTGCCCCACCGCGTTCCACCCGCAGACTCACGAGCGCGTGCTCGATCTGCTCTCGCTCGATCTCTCACCAGTGCTGCTGAGCGCGAGCCAGACGGAGGAGACCCTCACACTGCGCTATGCCGATGGCCACGTGAGCCCCATGCCCTTGGCGCTCCTCAGCGCCCACCGCCCCGGCCAGCCAGCCGCCGATCCCGCCGCTATCGCGCCCGAGCTCTGGCGCGCCGATCTCACTACCGTCGGCGTGCCCCGCTTCTCCGCTGCCCAGCTAATGGCAGACGACACCGCGTTGAACCACTGGATGCGCGAAACCGCCCGATACGGCATCTCTATCGTAGACGGCCTCGCCGATCACATCGATGCAGGGGTAAACGTCGCCAAGCGCATCGGATTCCTGCGCGAAACCAACTTCGGCACGACATTTGAAGTGGTGAACCGGCCCGACCCCAACAACTTGGCCTACACTGCGATTACCCTCCCGCTCCACACCGATCTGCCCAATCAGGAAGTGCCTCCCGGGTACCAGTTCCTCCATTGTCTCGCCAACGAGGCCAGCGGCGGCGGTTCGTTCTTCGCCGATGGCTTTGCCCTGGCCGATGACCTGCGCACCGAGGACCCCGAAGCCTTCCGCATTCTCAGCGAAGTCGCGATCCCCTTTCGTTTTCACGACAACGACGCCGACATCCGCGTCCACGCTCCCGTGATCCAGTTGGACCAGCGGGGCGAGGTCACCGAACTGCGCTACAACGCTCACATCGCCGCCATGTTCGACATGCCCGCCGAGATCATGCCGCAATACTACCGGGCCTACCGCGCCCTGATGGCCAAGACCCGCGACGCCAAATACCAGCTCACCTTCAAGCTCAATG
>CANFIV010000048.1 GCA_947446935.1 Sphingomonadaceae bacterium
AACCCGTGGATGATGCCGCGACCGCCGCAGCCTCGGCCGACTTCCGGGCCGCCGAGTTCCATCGCAAACACGCCGTCGCGCTGGAAGCAGACGTCCTCGATCCGCACTTCTTCACCCGCCAGTTTTTTGCGTGCGGACGTTTCGATGATCGTGGGGCAGCTCTTGCCGCCGAACAGGAGCGAGGTGGTATCCGATTTGGGATCGCAGCCGATGAGCAAAACGCGTTTGCCTTGCTGCGCCATCATGTAGCTGAGGTTCGACAGTGCGAAGCTCTTGCCCGAGCCGCCCTTGCCGTAGATCGCGATGATCTGCGTTTCCTTGGTCACTTCACTCGTGGAAACCGGATCGGGTTCAATAGCCGCTTCGTCTCGCAAGGCCTGAACGTGGTCAGGTGTTTCCAGCATTGTCATGCGCAATCGCTCCAATCGAGAACCATCTTGAGGCAGTCGCGGTCTGAGAAAGCCGCGGGATAGGCTTCACCGGCTTCGCTCGCGGGGCGCACATCAGTCACCAGGCCCGAAAGATCGAGCTTGCCGGACTGGATGAGGTCGCGTGTCCTGCCGAGGTCATCGGGCCCCCACTCGGCCGCGACGCGGATCCGCGCCTCGGCACGAAAGGCGACCGGGAAGGCGAAATTCAGCCGGTCGGAATAGAAACCGGCGAGGTTGATCTCGCCGCCACGGGCAAGCCGCGAGAGCAGCGAATCAAGAATGTTGGAATCGCCGCTGGCATCGCAGATCGAGCGGTAGTCGCGGCGCGTATCGGCGTCGGGCACCAGCACGGTGTAGCCGATCGCACCTGCGGCGCGGCGAGGATCGGTCTCCCACACGGTGGGTGGCGGCGCACCGAGGGCCATCGTGATGCGGGCGAGCAGGCGGCCAAGCACGCCGTGCCCGATGATCAGATCGGGAAGGGTGCCGCCATCCAGAGCATGGAGCGCCGTTGCCGCCAGTGCAAACAGCACGCCGTCCGCACGGAGCGACTCGTCGATGGTGAGCGCCCGGACCGAGGGCAGCACCAGCCGCCTGGCAGAGCCGCCAAACAAACCGCGCGCATCACGGAAGCAGCTGGCGCCGGGAACGAACACCCAGTCACCGATTCGGTCCTGTGCGTCATGGCCCGCATCGATCACCCGGCCGACCGATTCGTAACCCGGCACGAGCGGGTAGCCCATGCCCGGAAACATGGGCATTTTTCCGGTCCAGAGCAGCTTTTCGGTGCCTGTGCTGATCCCGCTCCAGCGGATTTCGACCACCACATCGGCGTCGCCCGGCGCATCGAGCACCAAGGGGCGGAGCGAGAGCTGCTCCGGTGCCTCCATGATCAGTGCAAGTGCTTCCACGGCCGCGATTCCTCTCCCCAAACTTCCGCGGGGTTTTGCCACACGGTATCGGGGTCTTTCTAAGTGTCAGCTTACATTGTCACAAAATAGTGTCAACTTAACAGTACACATAAGTCGGCCGGTGTTTTGGACAGTTCAATCAGACCCGCGCCACGATCGCCCCGCATACGAGCGGCAGGTTCGTCGGAAGCTCCTTCCAGCTCCGGAAACCGGCGCTGCGCAGCATCGCGCCAAGTTCGGCCGGACGGCGCGGGCGGCCTGATCCCATGGCCCAAAGATAGAGGCCGAAGTACGCGTCCCCCATGGCCGCGCCGCCGGGTGCCCCGGCCATGGGCTCGCCAATCAGCAATGTTCCGCCCGGCGGCAGCGCCGCGCGCACTCCGCGCAGGAGGCGTAGGGCAGGTTCGTCGTCATGGTCGTGAAGGATGCGGACGAGCGTGATCAGATCGTGACCCTGCGGCAGTGGATCATGCAGGAAACTGCCCTTGTGCAGCGTGAGTCGCGGTCCGATCAGGGCATCGCGGGCAAGCGTGTTTTCTGCACCAGCGACCACATCGGGCAAATCGAACAGGCCGAGTCGCAGGGCCGGTGCAGCCGTTCCGACAGCACGGATAAACGCACCTGTGCCGCCGCCAACATCAAGCACCGCCTTGTGGCGGCTGAAGCGATAGGCGTCCACGAGTTGCTCGCTGACCATTGCTTGCGAAGCGGCCATCAGCGCCGAATAGGCAGTAGCTGCGGGCTTGTTGGCTTCCTCGCGGTCATCCTGCCGACCGGGCGGCACACCGCCGGTGGCGCTGGCCCGTGCATAAGTCCAGAAATCGGACAGTGCGGTCGGCGTCTGCCGGTCGGCGCGGAGCAGCGCCAGCGGATCGGCGAGATCGGCATAAAGCAGCGCATGGTGCCGGATCATTGCCAGAGCGCCGGCATTGCATTGCAGCGCTGCGCCTTCGGTGCCCAATGCCCAGCGCCCGCCAGGAATCGATTCGGCCAGTCCGAGCGAGGCGGCGGCGCGCAATAGTCGCTCGGTTGCGGGAAGCCCGAGCCCGGCGCGATGCGCTGCGGCAATCGTGTCACACGGGCCTTCAGCCAACAGATCGAGCAGCCCCGCCTCGACGCAGGCGGCCAGCACTTGCGCGTAGGCGAACCCAGCCACGAGATCGAAAACTCGCCGGGCCCGGGCGCGCGCTACGGGCCGGGTTAGCGGAAATGCTGCGGCCCAATGCTGGAATTTCGGGCTGGCCAGCACGCGGTTGCGCAAGCCGATCCATCGCAGCCTGAGGCTTTCTCTTGGGGGCGATTCCAGACTTGTGGACATATTCATATGTCAATTACATTGGACATTCTCGGTCAATGCGTCAATCATTGCCTCACGTATCCGCGACCGGCGGTGCGGGGAGGGCAAAAGTGGCCAAGGCGGACGTGATCGTGGTGGGAGCGGGCATCGGCGGGCTGGTCAGCGCCGTGCTGCTCGCCGCGCGCGGCGTGGCAGTCACTGTGGTCGAGAAAGAGGCCAGACCGGGCGGCAAGGTCCGCCGAGTGTCTGTGGATGGCCAGCCAGTGGATGCCGGTCCCACAGTCTTCACCCTGCGCGATGTGTTCGAGGAAATCTTTGCCGCAGCCGGGGCCTCGCTTTCCGACCATGTCTCGCTGCGCACGCCCGAAGTCCTCGCTCGGCATGCCTGGAACACAGATCGGCACCTCGATCTTTTCGCCGATCCAGCGGCGAGTGAAGCCGCAATCGGTGATTTTGCCGGAGCCAAGGCTGCGCAGGGCTACCGCGCATTCCGCACCGAGGCTCAGCGCATCCACGGTATTCTCGACAAGACAATGATGCGCGCGGGCAAGGTTTCCTGGCCCCTGCCGCTGATGTGGAGGATCGGGCTGCTGCGCATGGGTGATCTGGCGGCGATCCGCCCCTATGAGAGCCTCTGGAAAGTGCTGGGCGAACATTTCGCCGATCCGCGCTTGCGCCAGCTTTTCGGGCGCTATTCCACCTATTGCGGTTCCTCACCGTTCGAAACGCCCGCGACCTTGATGCTTGTCGCCCATGTCGAAGCGATGGGGGTGTGGCTGATCGATGGCGGGATGAGCGCGCTGGCCGAGGCGCTTGTGCGGATCGGGCGTGCGAATGGGGTGACCTACCGGTTCGGCGCGCCGGTTCAGACCGTGGTGATCGAACGGGGCCGCGCCGCCGGGGTCACACTGGCCAGCGGAGAGCGGATCGGCGCGGATGCTGTCATCGTCAACGCCGATCCGGCAGCACTCGCGGCGGGCTTTTTCGGCGCAGATGCTGTGCGGGCGGTAGCGGCCATGCCTGTTCGTCGCCGTTCGCTTTCGGCCTTCACCTGGCTCGCCCATGCCGAGACCTCGGGGTTCCCGCTGCAACACCACAATGTGTTTTTCTCGGGTGATTACCCGGCCGAGTTCCAAGACATCCGCGCCGGCCAGCCACCCGCTGATCCCAGCGTCTATGTCTGCGCCCAAGACCGTGACGGCGAATTACCAGTGCGCGGACGTGAGCGCTTGCAGATCATCGTAAACGCGCCCGCCAACGGCGACAGCCATACCTATTCAGCCAAGGAGATCGATCAATGTGGCAAGGCCATGACCGCGCGCTTGAAGGCTTGCGGGTTGACGCTGGAAACGCCGCTGGTGCACGAACTGGCGCACCCGCAGACGTTCGCTCGGCTTTTTCCGGCGACGGGTGGAGCCCTCTATGGACGGGCCTCGCACGGATGGGCGGCGTCCTTCCTCCGGCAAGGCGCGCGGACCCGGATCCCTGGGCTCTTCTGCGCGGGGGGGAGCACCCATCCGGGCGCCGGGGTCCCGATGGCCGCCTTGTCAGGGCGGCTTGCAGCCGAGACAGTCACCCGTACCCTCGCTTCGATGCGGCGGTTCCATCCGGCGGTTACAGCTGGTGGTATGTCGATGCGCTCAGCGACGACGGGCGCCACGGGCTGACGGTCATCGCGTTTTTGGGCAGCGTGTTCTCGCCCTATTACAAAAGCTCGGGGCGGGCCAAGCCTCTGGATCATGCTGCGCTCAACGTCGCGCTCTATGGCCCGGGTGCGCGCTGGACGATGACCGAGCGGGGCGAACAGGACGTGCGGCCCGAGGCGGCGCAACTGGCGATCGGGCCGAGTGCCGTGCGCTGGGTGGGCGATTGTCTCGTGATTGATATCGAGGAGCGTGACAAGCGCGTAGGTGTGCCGTGGACGCGGCGGGTGGCCGGGCAGATCAAGGTCTGGCCCGAGATGATCAACACCGAGGCCTTTGCGCTCGATCCAGCCGGGCGGCACTTGTGGCATTGCATCGCGCCGCGCGCGCGGATCGAGGTGGAGATGAAAGCCCCGGCGCTGAGCTGGAAGGGCAGCGCCTATATCGATTCGAACCGGGGCGGCGAGTCGCTGGAGGAAGGCTTCAAGATCTGGCACTGGTCACGCGCCCATCTGGGGCGCGATGTGGCGGTGTTCTACGAGGGCTGTCGCCGCGATGGTTCGCGCTTTGCCAGCGCGCTGCGGTTTGACCGGGCAGGGGTTCCACTGGAGGCCGAATTGCCACCTGCCGCCCCGCTGCCCGATACGATCTGGCAGATGGAGCGGCGAACCCGGGCGGACAAAGGCCTCGCAAGTGTGCGACGGACTTGGGAGGATTCGCCGTTCTACACACGCTCCACGTTGCACGCCCGGCTTTATGGCGAACCGGTGGTGGCGATGCAGGAGACGCTCTCGCTCGATCGGTTCTGCTCACCGATCGTGCAGTTCATGCTGCCCTATCGGATGCCCCGGCCGGGATGATCAATCGCGGTCCATACCCTTGGCGGCCTTATCCTTGGCGGTCTTGTCGCGCGCGATCTCCTTGTTGATCGAGTGCAGCTGCCAAAGGCCGAAGCCTAGAGCGATTGTGCCGAACACGACCATTTCGATCCACCCGAAATTCTGTGCCATGGTGACCTCCTCCTTACGCGCCGAGAATCATGCGTTGACCGGTGCGAATGCCCGAATGGCCTCGACAACAAGGTCCGGACGTTCTTCGTGCGCCAGGTGACCGAGCCCTGCAAGCAGGGTCATGCGTGCGTTTGGCATGAGTTTGCAGGCTTGTTCGACAGCGCTTGTCGGAACTGCGCTGTCGCGCTCACCGTGGATCAGCAATACTGGCTTTGTGATTTTGGGGAGGTCGCGCTGCAGGCCGGGAAGGTCCCAGCCGGCCATCATTTCCAGCGCGCCGCGGCAGTGGTTCGAATTGCCGATCAGTTTGCCATAGCAAGCGAGTCCCTCCGCATCGATCTTCGATCCAGTCGAGCGGACGAGGAAGCGCTCGGTATCGCCAGCACCGCGCGCTGTTGCGGCGAAAATGCGTGGCACCAGCGGATTGAGCACGAGCGCGCGGGCGAGTGTCTGCAGCAGAGGGGCGAACACGCCGGGGAAGGGCATGAGCGCCGGGCCCAGACCGATCAGGCGTTCTGCGTGCACTCCATCACGCACCATGCGCAGCGCTATGGCCGCGCCCGCGGAATGCCCGATGATCTGCGAGGGTACCACGTCCAACGCGGTGAGCAGCGCCGCTACCGCCTTGGCCATGCCCGGCAAGGTGAGGCCGCCGGCTGGACGACCACGCGTGAAACCATGGCCGGGAAGGTCCATCGCGATCACGCGGTGTTCGCGCGCCAGCAGCGGCAACAGGGAGCGCCAGCTGTGCGTGGCCGCTCCGGTGCCGTGGAGCAGCACAATGATCGGCCCTTCGCCCATGTCTTGCACGTGCCAAGTGAGGCCGCCTGCGGTGACAAAGCGGCTTGCCGTGCGGTGCGGCCAATTTTGGCCATCCGTTTCCCAGCGCAGCTGCGCACTCACGTCAGCGCTCCGATTACCTTGCTGAGCGTTGCGGCGCTGGCTTGGGGCAGGGGCAAGTAGCGCGCCTGCATGGCCGAAGCGATCGCGGCGGCTTCGGGGCGAGGGCGAGGGGAAATGTCGATCACCACGCCGGCCAGCCGTGCGGCGGCGATGGCACGCGCCGCCTTCATGGCATCCTCGGTGGCAGCGGCTCGGTTGGTGCTGCCATCAAGCGCAATATTGCCGCGCCCATCAGTGAGGACCACCAGCAGAGGCGTGTACCCGCGCCCAAGGAGGCCGGTGCCGAGCGTGCAGACCATCGAGAGGCCGGCCGCGAGCGGGGTCCCTCCGCCGCCGGGCAGTTCGGTCAGGGCGCGGCGCGCGCGGGTGAGTGAGCGCGTCGGCGGTAGAAGCATCTGGGCCTGATCGCCTCGAAAGGCGACGAGCGCGACCTCCGTGCGCTTTACATAGGCTTGCGCGAGCAGAAGTTCGACCGCGCCCTTGGCCTCGGCCAGCCGCGAGAACGCCGCGGAGCCGGATGCATCGACAGCAAAGACCGTGACCGAGGCGCTGCGGGCTTCGAACCGGCGGACGCGGACGTCGTCCTTCATGATGCGCAGGCCCGGTCGGCTTGCGTCCCCGCCTTCCTGTCGGCGCAATGCTTGCCAAGGCACCGCCGCGCGCAGCGTGTCGATCAGCGCCAGCCGCGCACCGCCGGTGGGAAGGCCTTGCCGCGCAGCGAGCGGTCGGCCGCGCAAGGGCGACTGGTGACGCGCACCGCCGCCGCTGCCCGTGCCGCGACGGGTGCGGCCTGCTGCGATTTGTTCGAGCAGACCGGGCGGGATTGCGGCAGCCGCCGCTTCAATCAACTGATCCGGGTCCGGGGTCTTGTCATCGACCCGGTCGCTGTTCTCGGCGCTATCCTGATCGCTGTTCGAAGGTGGCTCGGGTTCGCCATCGTCGCCATCGGTACCTTCTTCTTCAGGCGGCGGAGGAGGGGGAGGTGTGTCGTCCTCGGCTTGTGGTTCGCTCGGCGGCGGCACGCGGGTTGCGCGCGGGGCGAGCACGAGGCGGGACGCTGCAGCCAGGTCCGTATCGGACACGGATGTGCGCCCATCAAGCCAAGCACTGGCCCCAGCGGCAAGCGCGGCAAAGCGCAGCGCGCGGCCGGAATCGACACCGAGCGCGAGCGAGACGGCAGCAAGCGCGTTCAAGGCTGCTGTGCCGCACTCCGGCAGTTCGGCAAGAGAGGCGATGGATTCGGGAAGCGCCCAGTGAGCCACGCCGGCCGGGTGTGCGCTGCGCAGGTCGCAAGCGAAAGCCACGCGCTCGGTCAGGCTGATCGGCGGCACCTCGTCCGCCTCGGCACCGTCGTCGAGCAGGACGAGGCCAAATCGCTCCGCCGGATCGGTCTGATCGAGCGCCTGCGCTACGCTGCCTGCCAGCGCCGGAGTGATCCGCTCGGCAAGCGGCGCAACAACCACAGAGCCGCGCGCCTCCTGCAGAAACCCGGTGCGCTCCACGCTGCGCCCGGCTGCAAGGCTGGCGGCGAGATCGATCCCGCCGCGCAGCCGCTCGCCGTCGATATGCGCGGGCATCCGTTTTAGGCGCATGGCGTTGCCAAGACGCTCGACCATGGCATCACGCGCCGGGCCGGGTCCGCGCAGCCACAGGCCACCAAATCCGGTGGGGCAGAGAGCAAAGGCGCGCAGGGCCAGCGCCGCGTCGTCCATGGGAGCGACCGGCGAAGTAGGGGCTGTCACCCGAAAACCTCTGCAATCGCGCGTTCGATCCTGATCGTCGATCCGGTCTCGTCAAGCACATCGCGACGCAGACGGTGGCGCAGCGCCATCGGGGCGACCGCGATGATGTGCTTACGCTTGACGGTATCGGCGCCTTCCAGCGCGGCAAGGGCGCGGGCACTGCGCATCAGGGTGAGCTCCCCGCGCAGGCCGTCGGCGCGCGTCGCCATGCACAGGCGCGAGGCATCGTAGAGCACTTCGTCGGGCGTTTGGACCGAGGGCAGGCGGTTGCGCCCGCGCGCGATGCGGCGCACGATCTTGGCATCGGCAGCGGCCCATTCTTCGGTGAAGGCGACGGAATCGCGCTCATGTGCGGCGCAGCGGCGCATGATCTCCACGCGCGCATCAAGCGATTGGGGCGTGCGCACTTCCACCGAGAGGCCGAAGCGGTCAAGCAACTGCGGGCGCAGTTCGCCTTCTTCCGGATTGCCGCTGCCGATCAGCACAAAACGCGCCTTGTGCCTAACCGAAAGCCCCTCGCG
>CANFIV010000049.1 GCA_947446935.1 Sphingomonadaceae bacterium
AAATCGTTGATCAGGTCCGCTTCGCCTCTCCCAATAAAGGCATCAATGATGCGATCGCAGCGCGCGTATATCGATGGGGTTAGATCGCTGACCGACTTTGCGCGAAACACCGCCGCAACCAGATCGCGCCGCTTGGCATGGACCGGATCGTCCTCGGTCAGGAGGAAGGACGCATATTTGTTGTAGTCGAAATCTGCCGGGCCATCGACCGCCGAATCCTCGCCCGCCTCCTGAGCCGGTCTAAGGATATGGGCATAGGCATTCGAAAAGTCGGCGGCATTGGCGTAGACGGCCTTGATGTCCTCGTACCGCGTGACCACGAAGCCTTCCTGGCCATCGGCCATGCACGAACGGAACACCGGGTAGCTCTCGCGCGCCTTGCGCAGGAAAGGCAGCGGTTCAGTGATTGCCGCCTCCGTGAAGAAGCCCTCCACTTCAGGTGCTTGCATCGCGCTTCTCCCTTGGCCTGTTGCAATCGGGATGTCTGCGGCCTGTGGACTGGGCGATCATGGCGAAACCGGCGCAGGGCCTGAGTGGACCTCTCGGCAGGGAAAGATGCAGAGCGACGGCCGGTCGAGAAAGTTCTCTTCGTCGTCCATGAAAATCTTGCCGATGACCGGATCGGCGATGATCCGCTGCATTTCGAGCCAGGCCGCGTGGTCCTCCAGCCAAATCTCGGTAATTGCATCGAACGGGCTGTCCGTAACCGCAGGATTTGGCGCTTCACCGACGCGATCGGCCACCGGCAGGGCATAGTTGCGGCGATAATCAAGAAAGAGATGGCCGAGATAGCGATGGGCCAGCACAACGTGGCTGTTCTCGTAGTGATCGACGAAGGCCGCATGGCTCATGCCCGCCTTGCGCTTCAGCAAGATCATGACCTTCATAAGAAGACGCTCCCAACTGAAACGCGCTTGGCGAAAGGGGAAAAATGCCCGTATTCAGGCCCGCACTGCGGTGGCTGAAGGGCCAGGCCGGTGCGCCGGGGAGCGTCTCCCCCCGAAGCACCGGCCCCTTTCACAAGCCCCCCTGCAAAGGTTAGAACCGGTAGGTCACCTGCGCCTGAACTGTCCTTGGCAGCTGGGCCAGAAGGAAAGTGTCGGACTGCTTGCCGCCTGCAGCGGTGCCGGTCCCGCTACCCGTCCCGGTGATGTCGAACACACCGGTCTTGTATTGGATATTGGTCAGGTTCTTGCCGATCACGGCAAACTCCCAGCCCACCTTGTCCGACTTCAGACGGATCGAAGCATCCACGGTCGAATAGGATTTCTGGAACCCGTTCGGAGAATCGAACGCCGAGGAGTTGTACTCGCTGCTGAAGCGGAAGTCGGAGCTCAGGCCAAGCGTGATGTCGCCGGAGACCGGAACATCGTATTCGAACCCGGCCGAACCGACCCACTTAGGTGCATTGGCCGTCGCCACGCCGCCCAGTTCCTGCAGGTACTGCTTGTTGGTCTGCCCAGGCAGCGCCTGCAGCACACAGCCCTGCCCGATCGACTGCCCCTGCCAGCATGGCGCGAGGAAATTGACATAGCGCGAGCGGTTGTAGTTCAGCGTGCCGCGCAAAGTCAGACCATCGACCGCACGTGGCACGTATTCAAGCTCGAGTTCCACGCCGCGGGTCCGCGAGGAACCGGCGTTGCGGGTGATGTAGCGGATGGAGATCGGGTCGAAATAGTCGACCTGCAAGCCGCTGTAGGTATAAGTGTAAGCGCCAAGGTTGAAGCGCAGTTGGCGATCGAACAGCGTGGTCTTCACGCCAGCTTCAAAGCCCTTGGCCGATTCCGGTCCGAACGACATTCCGGCACCAAGCGGGTCAGCCGGCGAGAGAATGCCGCTATTCGAAAAGCCACCCGATTTGTAACCGGTCTTATAGGCCCCATAGACGGTTACGTTTGTGTTCGGGTGCCATGTCAGCGTGGCTTCAGGCGACCAGTTGTCGAACGTCTGGTTGACGTGAAGGGTCGTGGCCGGATCGGCGGTCTGCGGGGTGAACAGACCCGCGAGCGCCGGGTTCACATATGGCTGGTAGAAATTCGAGCGCTTGGTTTCGTGCGTGTAGCGCACGCCGCCGGCGAATTCGACATTGGGCACGATCTTCCAGATCGCCTGACCAAAGGCCGATACTGTCTCACCGTGGGTGTGAGAGAATTTCGTGAACGCGAGGTACTTGTCGCTCGGCGCTGCGCCGCTGTTGATCAGGCCGATGAAATTCACGAACTCGTCGTGTTCACGCTCAGTGGTCTGATAATAGCCGCCGAGCATGATGTTGATCGGGCCGTCGAACGAGGTCAGGATGCGGGTTTCGTTCGAAAAAGCCTTGAAGTCGGAGTTGATCGCGGCCCAAACCCCTGCGTCGCTCTCCTGCCCATAGTCCTGAAGATAACGAACTTTGTTCTTGTTGTAGTTAGTGACACTGGTGAGGGTCACGGTATCCGAAAGCTTGTAGTTAAAGGTGTTATTGATCGCGAAGGAATCATAGTCGCTGTAGAGATTGTTGTCCTTGATCCCAGTGGCGCCTTTGTATTCCTTGGGGAGATTGTTGAAATAGGTCGTGAACTTGGCACCGCACACCAGATTGGGGTTGCGCTGACCGGTCGGCCCCGCGCAGCCCAGAATGGTGCTGAAGCCCGAAGCGCCGCCGCGGCTGTGAGTGCCGCTCACTTTGAGCGTGTCGGTGAGGCTTTCGGTCGGCGCCCACTTCAACGTGAGGCGACCGATCAGGTCCTTGGTGCCAGGCTGGTCACGGTCGGCCGGGGTCGCGGCGAGCGATGCGGTTGCGCCGGTCGCAATGTCCAGCGTGTTGTAGAAAGCTGTTGTCGCGAGGTTCTTGGTATAGCCGCCAAACATGTTGGAACCGCGCACCGCGAGGCGAATGCCGAGTGTGGGCGAGACCGGGCCGGAAGCGATAATTTCGCCGTAGAGCGACTTCGAACGAAACTCATAGCCGACGCGGGCTAGGCCCTCGAACGAATTGCCGGGGTCAGCGGTGGTGATCGAGACCACACCGGCCGTCGCGTTTTTGCCGAAAAAGAGCGCCTGGGGCCCCTTGAGCACCTCGACCCGAGCCAGATCGAAGAAGCCTTCGTCGATGGTGCGGCCATGGCCATAGTAGGCGCCATCGACAATCACGGCGACCGACTGCTCAACGCCGACGCTGGAGAAGTTCGAGCCAACACCGCGGATCGTGAGAGACGCGCCCGATCCGTTGGACGAGCGTGCGATAATGAGTTCCGGCGCCTTGGCAGCCAGCTTTTCGAGGCCCGTGATATCCTGCCGGGCAATCATAGCGGCATCGACCGCGCGGATCGACACCGGGATCGTCTGGACATTCTCCGACCGCTTGCGCGCTGTCACCACGATATCCTGAATACCACCGGTCTCCGGCGCGCTCGCTGCAGGTGCCGTTGCCGCCTGGCCAAACGCTGCTGCCGGCAAAGTGGCAAGAACCGCAATGCAAGTCCCGCTCAAAAGGCCGCGTTTTGTCTTTTTGCTGCAAACGGTCATTGAGACCTCCCCCTCATTTATCCAAGATTGCATTCGATGCAGCTGCTCCGCTTGCCGGACCGCCGCTTCCTGCATGGCGATTTATTATCTGAACGCAGTCAGCACTCCATGATTGGGGGCGCATCAGACCTTGCCCCTTTCTGCACCTGCAGCCGACACTGCCGTGTGACTTGAGGTTTTGCGTCGCAACACGCGTGCTCATGACACCCACAAGCAAGGATGACCGGTGCAACCCGGCCTACGCCTTGGATCAAATCTGATCCGTGGCGGACTGGGTCAGCCGGGAAATGACGTTCAAGAAAGGTGCCGCAGATCTTCGGTCGTAAATGGCAGAAGCGCCTCGAAACGGCCCTCGCGCACCTTTTGCGTCCAGCACGGATCGGTCAGCAGAGCCCGACCTACTGCAACAAGATCAAATTCGTCCTGCTCCAGCCGCTCGATCAGATCCGAAAATTGCCGAACATCGGCACCGTCACTGCTCGTCACCATCGCTTCCAGCAGATCGCGCCCCAGCGAGACCGATCCTACGGTAATCGAAGGTTTTCCGGAGAGCTTGCGGGTCCAGCCGGCGAGATTGAGAGCGCTGCCGGCAAACTCCTGCTCCCAATAGCGCCGCTGCGAGCAATCAAAGATGTCGACCCCGGCATCGACGAGCGGCGAGAGGAACGCCTCAAGCTCCGCAGGATTTGCGGCCAGCTTTGCTTGATAGTCGCTCACCTTCCATTGCGAGAAGCGCAGCAGAATAGGGAAATCGGGCGCCGTTGCGGCCCGAACAGCTTTCACAACCTCTGCCGCGAACCGTGTGCGCTGTGCGAGATTGCCGCCAAATTGGTCGTTCCGATGGTTGGTCTCATGCCAGAAGAACTGGTCGATCAGATATCCGTGTGCCGCGTGGAGCTCCACCCCATCGAAGCCCAATCGGAACGCGCTGACCGCTGCATCGACATAGGCCTGGATCACCACTTCGATCCGGTCGAGGCTCATGGGCTTGGTCACCACCTCATCATGGCGGAGCAGGCCAGACGGGCCGATCTGCTCGCCGAGGTCGGCGCGATCGGCATAGATGGCCGTGACTGCGGGCTTGACCGAAATACCTGTATGCCAAAGCTGCGGAATGATCCGTGTGCCAGCCGATTGGGCTTGCTGGATTACCCGGGCCCAACCGGCCAAGGCAGCCTCGCCAAAGAAGTTCGGCACATTGGGATCATTCGAAGCGGCCGGGTCAGGGATCCAGGTTCCTTCAGTGATAATCAGGCCCACACCGCCCAGCGCGCGCCGATGATAGTAGTCGGCCACATCCTCGCCAGGGACCCCACCGGGCGAGAACGCCCGCGTCATGGGTGCCATGACCACGCGATTGGGCAAGTTGAGTGCTCCGGCGCGAAACGGGCGGAACAGAGCTGCGGTTTCAGGCACGGCTTCTGCCGCAGTCGTCGGAGCTTGCGCGTTGGTCGGCATGGGTCTCACCCTCCACACAAATCACGGCGAAGCCATGGCCCAAGGATGCTGGCCGGGCTGCCGTGAGTGTCGCCCGCACCGATCGGCCCGGATGTCAGGCGGTCGATGCCCCGTCGATCGAATGGTCTGCGCCGGAAATGTAGGCGCTTTCGTCCGAGATCAGGAAGCGCACGAGCATGGCTACTTCGTCGGGGGTCCCGGCCCGCCCCGTGGGCGTAAGCGACAGGCCGACCGCGCCCATTTCGGGCCCGAGTTCATCGACCATCGGAGTGTGAATGAACCCGGGCAGAACCGCGTTCACCCGGATCTTGTCTCCCACCAGTTCCAGCGCCGCCACGCGGGTCAGTCCGCGCACCGCCCATTTGGTCGTAGCATAGGAGGCGATCCCGGCAAATGGCCGCACCGCTACGCTCGATGAGACGTTCACGATCGATCCACCGCCGGTTTCGCGCATCAGGGGCGCTGCGTGCTTGATGCCGAGCAGGGGGCCGAGTTGGTTGATCTGGAACGTCCTAGTATACTCCTCCACAGTCAAATCGGCGATGTTGCCCGGCTTCATTACGCCCGCGTTGTTGACCAGCCCGTCGAGCCGGCCGAACTCCCGGCGCACGGCCTCGAACAGCGCAATCCAATCCGCTTCCCTGGCAACATCGAGCCTCACAAATCGAGCCGCTTCGCCTAGCTCCTCCGCGAGTGCGAGACCTTCCGCCTCGCGCACATCGCCGATCATCACCCGCGCGCCTTCCGCCACGAACAGCCGCGCCTCGGCAGCACCCATGCCGCGTGCGCCGCCGCTGATCGCGATGACCTTGCCTTGCAGACTACCCATCTTGGTTCCTTCGTTTGATCTTCAACGCGGCGCCATGCGCAAGGCCCCGTCGAGCCGGATTGTCTCGCCATTCAGCAGTGGGTTTTCGATGATCTGCGTCGCCATCAGGGCAAACTCGGCTGGTGATCCAAGCCGCGCGGGATGCGGCACCGATTTCGCAAGCGACGCTTTCGTTTCCTCCGGGAGCCGGGCCAGCAGCGGCGTATCGAACAGACCCGGCGCGATCGTGCACACTCGGACCGCTCTGCCGGCCAGATCACGCGCCGCAACGATCGTCATGCCGACAACACCAGCCTTGGAGGAGGCATAGGGTATCTGACCGATCTGCCCTTCATAGGCGGCGGCCGACGCGGTCATGATCACCACGCCGCGATCACCATCCAGCGGCTCGTTGCGCGCCATGGCTGCTGCGGTCAGCCGCAGGACGTTGAAACTGCCGATCAGGTTTGTGCGGATCACGCCTTCATAGTTCTCCAGCGAACCTGCGTTACCTTCCCGGTCGATAATCCGCATCGCATGGCTGCGACCGGCACAGTGGACCACGGCCCGGAGCGGTGCCATCGCCGACACCGCGTCCACGGCGGCCTGTATGGCTTCGCTGTCGGTGACATCGGCAGCGACGAACTTGACGCCGTGGCCGATTTCGTGCGCCACCTCTTCGCCGCGCGATGTCGGCAAATCGACAATCACAACTTTGGCGCCGAGGCGTGCGAGCCGTTCCGCGCTTGCCCTGCCCAGCCCTGATGCGCCGCCAGTGACGAGCGCGCCGATACCGTTGATTTCCACCCCCGTACCCCTCTTACAAGCGTTCGATGATCGTGGCGTTCGCCATGCCGCCCGCTTCACACATGGTCTGAAGCCCGAAGCGGCCGCCTGTCTGTTCAAGCCCACACAGCATGGTTGTCATCAGGCGCGCCCCTGAAGCGCCCAGCGGGTGGCCAAGCGCAATTGCGCCGCCACGCGGATTGAGCCGCTCGCGCGCAACAGGAAACTCGCGCGCCCAAGCCAGTGGAACCGAGGCGAAAGCTTCGTTCACCTCGAAATGATCGATCTGGTCTGCCGTCATGCCAGCCTTGGCCAGCACACGCCGGGTTGCCGGAATTGGCGCTGTCAGCATAAGCAGGGGATCATCACCCACCACATCAAACGCAAGGAACCGGGCGCGGGGCTTGCAGCCGAGCCGCTCGGCGGTAGCCTCGTTCATCAGCAGGATCGCCGACGCGCCATCAGTGAGCTGCGATGAATTGCCCGATGTCACGCCCCATTCAACAGTTGGAAAGCGCTCGGTCATTTCGGGGGTGCCGAACACGGGTTTGAGCCCGGAAAGCCCTTCGAAAGTTGTCGAAGGCCGGATCGTCTCGTCGCGCGATACCATGACGCCATCGACAGTGATGGGCACGATTTCGGAATCGAAGCCCCCGGCACTGCGCGTGCGCTCGGCGCGCTCGTGCGATTGCGCCGCGTATGTGTCCATCTCAGCGCGAGAAATCCGCCACTTCTCGGCAACCAGCTCCGCCGCAACGCCCTGAGAGATGAAGCCGGGCGCGTAGCGAGCGTTGAGCGTCGGCCCAAAGATATCCGCGCCCAACCTTGCCGATCCCATCGGGATCCGGCTCATTGATTCAATCCCGCCGGCAATCGCGATATCATAGGCACCAGATGCAATGCCCTGCGCCGCGAAGTGCACTGCCTGCTGGCTCGATCCGCACTTGCGCTCGATCGTGGTTGCCGGGACGTGCGCGGGAAACCCGGCGGTGAGCAGCGCCATGCGCCCCGGATTGTTCGATTGCTCGCCCACCTGACTCACGCATCCGATCAGTACGTCGTCAACCAGCGCCGGGTCGAGCCCATTGCGTTCGACCAGAGCGCGCAAGGTCGTGGCCAACAGTTCAACCGGGTGGACGGCGCTCAGCGCTCCGCCGGGTTTGCCGCGGGCCATCGGTGTGCGGACGGCATCTATGATAAGGGGTGTGGCCATGGCGGGTCCTGGAATGGCTAAATCGACCGGGCGATCAGCAGTTTCATGATTTCATTGGCCCCGCCGTAGATGCGGTAGCCCCGGGCATCGCGGTACATGTCGGAGATCGGGTATTCCGCCATGTAGCCGTAGCCGCCGTGCAGCTGCAGGCATTCGTCGATGATCCGGGCCTGTGCTTCGGTGATCCAGTACTTGGCCATCGAGGCGGTCGCTGCATCGAGCTGACCGCGCAGCAGCCGCTCGGTGCAATCGTGCAGGAAGACTTTGGCAATGGTGGCCTGCGTCTTGCACTCGGCCAGCTTGAACTGCGTGTTCTGGAAATCGAACAGCGATTTGCCGAAAGCCTTGCGGTCCTTGACATAGGCCACGGTGGTCTCGAGCGCGGCCTCGATCATCGCCATGGCCTGCCAGGCAATCACGAGCCGTTCCTGCGGCAACTTCTCCATCAGCATGGCAAAGCCCCCGCCCTCTCGGCCAAGCAGGCAATCGGCGGGCACGGCCATGTCGGTGAAGAACAACTCCGCCGTATCGCGCCCGCCCTGACCCAGCTTATGCAAGGCCGGGCCGCGCTCGAAACCGGGCGTATCCGTATCGACAATAAACAGAGAGATGCCCTTGGCCCCTGCCCCCGGATCGGTCTTGGCCGCAATGATCACGGTT
>CANFIV010000050.1 GCA_947446935.1 Sphingomonadaceae bacterium
CGGCATTGGCCTTCCGCTTTGCCAAGATCGGGGGTCGAGCGGATCGGACCTGCCCCGGTCAGCAAAGCCAGTGCCGAGCCAAGTAGTCCAAGCCGCAGGGCAACCCGTTTCATGCATTCCTCTCCTTCTGCACAAGATCAAGCAGCATCAAGCCAATGAACAACACCACATGGGTTGCCACGATCAGGAGCGATATCATGGCAATCATTTCACTCGTCTGAACCTGACTGACAGCAAGCAGTGTTGCGATCCCGGCGAATGCGATGTCTTTGTTGGGAATGAGCGGCAGGCGCGAGAGCAGGAGGCGAACAGTAGAAAGCAGCAGCCATGGCCCGAGGCCGACCATGGGGAGAATGAGGTGCCATGCGAGGGCGGAAAGTCCGGTATTGGCCACGATGCGTGCGCAGTGGACCACGAACACGAACCACAGCTCCGGCTTTGGCAGGCTGAGCAGGCCATTGCGGAAGAACATGATCACCAGCGAGGTAACGAGCACGACGCCGATCGAGGACGCCAGCACATTGCCATCGCCGAAGCTCAATTGGCTGATGATCGGCCAGGTCACGATGAGCATCGCCACGGTCATGATATTGCCCGCAAGCGCCGAAAGGATCGCCACGTCCTTGACCGCACCGAAGGGAGAGCCCTCCATCTTAACGTGGCGGCGCGCCCAATCGTAGAAATAGACTTCACCGACATAGCCCAGCAGCAGTTCGTTGCCGATCAGCTTCTTGAGCAGCGGGAAAATCCCCGTGACGGGAATGCCCCAGAGCTTGCGGAAGATGATCCAGTCCGCCACCGGCCCCGCGAAATAGCTGGCGGCGAGCACCAGCCAGATGAACGGCGATGTCGGCACGATCGACCAGACCTGCGCCCAGTCGATCTTGCGCAGCTGCCACAGCACCGCGATGAGGATCGCCACCGAGATCGCCGGGCCCAGCCAGCCGCTCCATTTGCGCAGGCCGCTTTCGAGGGGAGCCGTTGTCGGCAGCGCGGTGGGCAACACCGGCGGGAGGGGCGTTTCGCTCAGCACATCGGATGGGGCCATTGCAGACTGTACCTTCGAGGAGCCCGCGTCGCCGTCGGGGTTAAGCACGGGCAAGGCCCTCCATCAGCGCCAGGTAGCGATCTGAAGCTATCTGTACCGTGAACCGACGCGCTTGCTCGCGCGCAGCAATTTCGTCAAATTGCAAGTTGGCAATGTCCGCCATCGCGGTGGCCAGCGCGGTGGCATCGCTGACCGGCACAAGCACGCCGAAGCGGCCATGGCCCAGCATGTCATCCATCGAGACACTGCAGCGCGTGGAGACTACCGGAAGCCCGGCGGCGAGCGCTTCTGCGACCACGGCTGGCACGCCTTCGTAGTCTGAGGAGAGCACCAGTGCATCGGCGGCAGCCAGTTCGCTGTCGAGCGGGCTGATATGGCCGGGGAGGCGGACCTTGGCTTCCAGACCGAGACGCCTGATCTGTGCTTCGAGTTTGGGACGCTCGCCGCCCTCACCGATGATCGCAAGCCGATCGTCTGGCCCGGCCATGCGCGCGAAGGCCTCCAGCAGAAGGCCGAAGTTCTTTTGCGCCGCAAGCCGCCCGATGGCGAGGAAGCGCTTGCCCGGTTCCTTCGTCGTGACGGCCACACGCGTGGCGGTCCGGGCCGCAGACAGGCGCAAGATATCGGCTTCATCGAGCGAGGGGTCGTCGATGATCGCGATGTGCTCGGATGGCGCCTCCATCAGCGCCGCGATTTCACCGCGCATCGGCGGGGCCATGCCGACGATGCGGGTGAGCATACGGCCCTGAATGCGCAGCCACGCCCGGTAGAACGGGCGTGCGATGGCGGGCAGATCGGCGCGGGTCAGGTCGTTGCTGATCTTGGCGGCGACGGGCGGGCAGGCCTTGCCCAGAAGCAACCGCATCATCACAGCGACGATTGTGTACGAATTGCCTGCGCAGAACAGCACATCGGGCCGGATGCGGCGGATTGCGCCGGGCAGGCGCAGGATCATCCACAGTGTTTCCCAATGCGCGGTGGGAATGGCCTCGCTGCCCAGCACTTCGGGTTCAAGACCCGGCCATTCGCAACGCATCGCACCCGCTGTCCGCCCCATGACCAGACGGGAATCGACGCCCGAGGCCTGCCATGCCGCATGGAGGCGCAGCGCCACGCGCTCGACCCCACCGGGTTCGAAGCTGTGCAGGAACGTAAGCACACGCAGTGGCGAATCCGCCGGGGCGGTCGCCTGCGGTTCAAGAGAGGCCGCAAGCGCGTTCAAGCGCTGGCCTCGTTCAGCGCGCCGTAGCGCGACGGAGTGTGTGTGCGCGCGAAGCGGGCGAGCGTGCGGTCGATGCTTTCGAGCAGCGCGGGCACCGTGGTGTCACCGGGATGGACGGCCACGCGGATCGTGCGGGTGAAAGGCAGCGCGGCCCGGCCCAGGGTGGCGGCGAACAGCGAACTGGCGATGCGCGCCTTGCTGCGGCTGGCCCAGGTGATCACCGGGCCCTTGGCCAGCACTTCGCCGCTGACGGGCCGCCAGACTTTCATGTGATCCTCGCTGAGCGCAAAGCCCAACTCACGCATCGCGGCGTGCGCGCCTTCGCCATAGAGCCACGCGGGGGCGATGAAGCCCGCAACCGGTCGGCCTATGGTATCCTCGACCAGCGCCTTGCCTTCGCGCATGCGGGCGAGCGCTTCGGCATGGGGCAGGTTCAGGAACTCGCCTTCGCCCGCAGTCATGTGCTTGCCCTTGATCGCGGCAAGGCCTTCTGTCGCTGGGGTTTCGTCCTTGTGGCTCCAGCCATGGAGGAACATCTCGATCCCCTGATCGGCCCAATCGCGCAAGCGGCGGCCAAAGGCGGCATTGCCCGCGATGGGCGCGCCGCGCCAGTGATCGGGGATCACAAGCATGGCGAACTTCGCCGGGCCGACATGGCGCGCCAGCCGGTCGGCCAGCAGATCGACCTCGCGTTCGAAGCGCGGCGAAACGTCGTGGATCGAAACCAGAAGGCGGCGGTCTGGCAGACGGCGCTCGGCACCGGGGGAAGAAAGCGTAGCCGAGGTCATGCGCGCGCCGGTATCACCACATGCTGCACTGCCGCAAGGCGCACGTGCTGTCTGTAGGCAGGTTTGGGCACGGAGCGACGTCCTGTTTGGCCGCGCCCACATGGCTATCGGCAACTTTATCTGCAAGCATTGATGCGGCCAAACTATGGCGAACTCTCGCCGATGCCCGAGCTTGCGACAGGTTGGCGCAGAGACGCGACGGGCTGGCGCAAAGGCGCAACCGGCGCCAACTCGGATGACGATTGCAGGCCGGATTTTCGGATTGGCGAAATCGGCGCGCGCTTCGTCGCGAGGCTATTGTCTACTTTTTATGTTGAGTTATCGTGCTGCCTGTCGGGACGTGCACCGAGTCGACCGGCCATTCCCTCTTCGGAGACGTGTTATGGCTCGTAATTTCAATAATTTGGATACCTCCATCAATCCTGTGATCCTCACTGTGCCGGGCCTTGGCAACAGTGGCCCGGGCCACTGGCAGACCGCATGGGAGGCCAGCCTGTCCGGCTGCCGCCGCGTTGATCTGGGGTTATGGGAAGACCCGCATCGCAACACTTGGGTGAACAAGCTCAATCTCGCTATCCAGCGCACGGAAGGTCCGGTGATTCTGGCCGCGCACAGCCTTGGTTGCATGGCGGTGGCGTGGTGGGCGGAATATGAGCAACCGGGTGGTCCAGCGGATGGTGGACCGGATGCGGGAAAAGTCATCGGCGCTCTGCTGGTGGCACCGCCTGATGTCGAGGATCGGCCGTTGGACCGACGGTTGACGCGCTTTGCCCCGGTGCCGGCGGCGGCGCTGCCGTTTCCATCTATCCTCGTAGCCAGCCGCAACGATCCCTATCTGACTATGGCGCAGGCCCGCCGCCTTGCCCGCGGTTGGGGCGCGCGGCTCGCCGATGCGGGTGAGGTCGGTCATATCAACGCGCAGTCCTCGCTTGGTGACTGGGCTTTCGGAAGGCTGCTGCTCAACACCCTGCTGCCTGCGCCGCTCCCTATGGCGCAGGGAACCCCGCGCGGCCTGCCCGCAAGTCGCGCGGACGCCGATCTAGATTGGCATATCGCCTGATTGGCTTCCGGCCCCCTCGTCGTCCAGAGGGCCGGCTTCAGGGGCGGCGCGATCGATCCGCAATCCCGTCGGTCGCGCCGCTTCCCCGCCCGAACGCCAGACAAAGCCTGGCGTGGCAGGATTTTCCCAACGCGCTGCGTCGAGAGCGCCGCCCTCCAGCGCGGTCCAAGTTCCGTTTTCGGAGAACTGGCTCATGTCGCGCTTCGCCCGCCAGGTCGACAGCGCTGCGACATGGTCCTCCAGCGCGCGGTCGCGCCCGATCCAGTCGATCCACGTCACCGCGTTATCTTGCGCATAGGCGTTGTTGTTGCCGCGCTGGCTGCGGCCGAATTCGTCGCCTGCGGTCAGTTGGATCGTGCCTGTCGACACGAACAATGTGCCAAGCATCGCGCGGGCGAGCGCAGCGCGGCGGGCGCAGATGGCGTGATCGCCGGTTGGGCCTTCCACGCCGTTGTTCCAGCTGAAGTTCTCGCCGTGGCCGTCTCGACCGTCCTCGCCGTTGGCGTGGTTGTGCCGCTCGGCGTAGGCGAGCGTGTCCGCCAGCGTGAAACCGTCGTGCGCGGCTAGGAAGTTCACCGAGCGGCAGTCCATACCGAAGATGCCGGACGAGCCAGCTATGCGCTGCGCCAGCACACCGATGGCTGCATCGCCCCGCCAGAAGCGGCGGACATCATCGCGGTAGCGGTCGTTCCATTCGAGCCAGTTCGCAGGGAACTGCCCCAGTTGATAGCCGCCGGGGCCGATATCCCACGGTTCGGCAATGAGCACACGATCGGCCAGCCACGGATCGTCGGCGATTTCGGCGAAGATCGGCGCATCGGAGGCAAAGGCAGGTCCGCGCGCCATCACGGGTGCAAGATCGAAGCGGAAGCCATCCACCCCGCAGTGGCGCACGAAATGACGCAAGCTGTCGAGGACCAGCGAACGCACCGCCGGATTGGCAAAATCGAGCGTGTTGCCGCAGCCCGTGTCGTTGATCAGCGAGCCATCCGGGGCATGGGCATAGGCCGCGTTGTCCAGCCCGCGAAAGCTTATAATGGGCCCCAGAACATCGCTTTCGCCCGTGTGGTTGAACACCAGATCGAGGATCACGCCGATCCCGCGCGCGTGGAGCGCGGCCACCGTCTCGCGCAGTTCTACAACCCCGCCGGGGCACAGGCGCGGATCGAGCGCCATGGGCACGACCGGGTTGTAGCCCCAGGCGTTGCGCAGGCTGAGCGGCGGCAAATGCCGCTCGTCGATCCAAGCATTGATCGGCATGAGCTCGACTGCGCTGACATGCAGCTTTTCCAGATGCGCCAGCACCGCCGGATGCGCCAACGCCGCCACGGTGCCGCGCTGCGGCTCGGGCACTTCGGGGTGCAGCATGGTGAGGCCGCGCACATTGATCTCATAGATCAGCCCGCCGCGCCGAAAGAAGGGCGGGCAGCGCGGCAAATCGGGCAGCGCGCCGGGCATGATCGCACGCGGCACCAGGGCGGCTGTATCGGCTCCGTGCGCGGAAAGTGCGGGGTTGTAGGCGAAAGGCCGGTCCAGCTCGACCGCGCGCGGATCGACGAGCAGCTTGGCGGGATCGAACCACAAGCCTTGTTCGGGCGCCCACACGCCGTGCGCGCGAAGGCCATAGCGGGTGCCGGGGGGCGGGGCTTCGGCAATCCAGCCTTCGCCTTCACCCCGATCGCACCGCGTCATGGGTACGCGAGTCTCGATTTCGCCTTCGAACAGGCAGAGCGTGACCGCTTCGGCGCGCGGGGCACGCACCGAAAGCTTGCTCATGTGATGACGTCGGGCGCGCTGCGCCCTGTGCGCGCGGCGATGCCCGCGATGCCTTCGGCGGCAAAGATGAGATCGCCGAGCATGGTGTCGGTGTCGGCATCGATCGTGCCGTCCGCCGGCTCGTAGCGCTCCAGGTAAAGCCGCAAAGTCGCGCCTTCGGTCCCGGTGCCGGAAAGGCGCAAGACGATACGCGAGCCACCCTCGAACAACACGCGCAGGCCCTGATTGGCGCTGGCTGAGCCATCGACGGGATCAACGTAGGCGAAGCTGTCCGCCCCCGCGACCACCAGCGACCCGAAGGCTTTGCCGGGGAGAGTGGGGAACGACGCCTCGAGCGCGGTCATCAGCGCCTCGGCCTGATCCTTGGGAAGCGCTTCGTAATCGTGGCGGGCGTAGTAATTGCGGCCGTATGTCGCCCAGTGCGCGCGGGCGATGGTTTCCATGCTTTCGCCCCGCACGGCCAGAATGTTGAGCCAGAGCAGCACCGCCCAGACCCCGTCCTTTTCACGCACATGGTCAGATCCGGTACCGGCGCTCTCCTCGCCGCAGATCGTCGCCTTCCCGGCGTCCAGCAGTGTGCCGAAGAACTTCCAGCCGGTCGGCGTTTCGAAGCAGGGAATGCCGAGCGCGTCGGCCACGCGGTCTGCCGCCGCGCTGGTCGGCATCGAGCGGGCAATGCCTTTGAGGCCGCTGGCATAGCCCGGTGCGAGGTGCGCGTTGGCGGCAAGCATCGCGAGGCTGTCGGACGGGGTGATGAAGATACCCTTGCCGACGATCAGGTTGCGATCGCCATCGCCGTCCGATGCCGCGCCGAATGCGGGGGCATCGGGCGAGAACATGAGGTCGAACAGCACTTTGGCGTGGGCGCGGTTGGGATCGGGGTGATGCCCGCCGAAGTCTTCCAGCGGCACGCCGTTGTGCACCGTGCCGGGGCGGAACCCCAGCCGCCGCTCGAGCAATTCGGTGGCATAGGGGCCGGTGACCGCATGCATCGCATCAAACGCCATGGTGAGGCCATTTGCCACCGCTGTGCGGATCGCGGGGAAATCAAACAGCGTTTCCATCAAATCCGCCCAGTCGGCGACAGAATCGATCACCTCGACTGCCATCCCCGCCACGTCCTGCGTACCCAGCGTGTCCAGATCGACACCGGGCGCATCCACAGTCAGC
Source organism: Sphingomonadaceae bacterium (assembly GCA_947446935.1). Lineage (GTDB taxonomy): Bacteria > Pseudomonadota > Alphaproteobacteria > Sphingomonadales > Sphingomonadaceae > Novosphingobium. The sequence continues at coordinate 7,065 of CANFIV010000050.1, forward strand.
CAGCGGTCGATCAATTTGGTGCGCGCATAGATCGCCTCGGTCACCGCTTCGGGGGCGGGGCCGCCATTGGCGATGTTGTATTTGATCCCGAAGTCCTCGTCGGGTCCACCCGGGTTGTGGCTGGCAGACAGGATGAGGCCACCGCTGGCGCCATATTTGCGGATCACATGGCTGGCGGCAGGCGTGGAAAGAATGCCGCCCTGGCCCACCAGCACGCGGCCATAGCCGTTTGCGGCGGCAATGCAGATTGCGGCTTGGATCACGGTGCGGTTATGATAGCGCCCATCGCCGCCGATCACGAGTGTGGTGCCGGGTTCGGGCTGTACCGCATCGAACACCGACTGGATGAAATTCTCCGCATAGTTGGCTTGGGCGAAGACGCGCACCTTTTTGCGCAGGCCGGAAGTGCCCGGCTTCTGGTCGGTGAACGGTGTGCTGGCAATCGTCTGGATCATGGTGCTTCCACAAGGTTTCCATAAAGATCGGCATAGGCCTGACCGCTGCGCTCCCAAGCGAAATCGGCCTTCATTCCGGCGCGTTGCAAGCTGCGCCACGCATCGCGCTGATGGTACAAATGCACTGTCCGGGTGAGCGCGTCGGCCAGTGTCTGATATCGCACGCCTTCGAATTGCACGCCGGTGGCCACGCCTGCAAGGCGGGCGGCAAGGTTGGCGTCGATCACCGTATCGGCAAGGCCCCCGGTACGACTGACCACAGGAACGCAGCCATAGGCCAGACCGTAAAGCTGGGTAAGGCCGCAGGGCTCGAACCGGCTGGGCACAAGGATCGCATCGCCGCCGCCCAGCATGCGATGCGAAAGCGCCTCGTCATAGCCGATACGCACGGCGATCCGGCCCGGATGGCGCGCGGCGGCGGCATGGAATCCGCTTTCCAGCGCAGCGTCGCCCGAACCGAGCAGCGCCAGACGTCCCCCGATGCCGACAAGGTGGTCTGCGGCTTCGAGCAGCACGTCCATGCCTTTTTGCCAGGTGAGGCGGCTGATGACCACGAAGATCGGGCCATTGCCCGGTGTGAGGCCGAACTCTGCCTCCAGTGCGAGGGTGTTGGCGGCGCGGCGGGTGAGGGTCTTGGCGGTGTAGGTTGCGGGAAGAGCCGCGTCGGCCGTAGGATTCCAGACAGCGGGATCGATGCCGTTGACGATGCCGCTGACGTCCGCCTCGCGGCCCCGGATCAGCCCTTCGAGGCCCATGCCGAAGCCCGGTTCGCGGATCTCGCGCGCATATGTCGGGCTGACGGTGGTGATTGCACTGGCGGCGGCGAGGCCTGCTTTCAGGAAGCTGATGCCGCCGTGATACTCGACCCCGTCGATGGCGAAAGCATAAGGCGGCAGC
>CANFIV010000051.1 GCA_947446935.1 Sphingomonadaceae bacterium
CGACATCGCGTTCAGCCCTTTCCGGCCGGGTTTGCGGGCGCAGCGGGCAGTATGCGTGCGAGCTGCGTCTCAAGCTGCTTGGCGAGCCCGAATGCGCCGGTCTGAGCGGCGATATCGGCAAAGCGTTCGTCGCGCATCGCGGCAAAGGTTTCCTGCGCCTGCCCGCCGAACAACGCATCCGAGCCGCCAAGACTGGCGGCTCGTGCGGCGCTGAGCATCTGGCGCACAAAGATGGCCTCGAAGCCCTGGGCAGCCTTGCGCAACTGCGCGCGGTCACCGGTCTGCGGAGCTGTCGCCGGTGCTGTGCCGGGAAGCGGCGTGAGCGTGCTCATATTACCTCCATCTCCGCCCTAAGCGCACCGGCTTCCTTGAGCGCCTCGAGAATGGCGACCAGATCAGACGGGGTGACGCCCAGCTTGTTGAGCGCATCCACGAGCGAGGCGAGACTGGCGCCGGGCTTGAACAGCGCGACATGGGCCTGGCTTTCGTCGACCGAGATCTGGCTGGCCGGGGTGACTGCGGTTGTGCCGCGGCTGAATGGGCCGGGTTGCGAGACCTGGCTCTTTTCGTCGATCTTGACGACGAGCTTGCCGTGGCTGATCGCTGCGGGCGAAAGGCGCACCGCGCTGTTGATCACCACCGTACCGGTGCGGCTGTTGACGATGACTTTGGCGGCGGTTTCGGCGGGGTTCACTTCGATCATTTCGATCGAGGCCATCATCGTGGCGCGCTGGTCCGTGCTGGCGGGCAGGCGGATGGCCAACGTGACGCCATCCTCCACCGTGGCAGCGCCGGGGAAGCGGGCATTCACCGCATCGCGCACGCGCGAAGCGGTGAGGAAATCGGCGGTGAACAGGTTCCAGCGCAAGGTTTCGTTGCTGTCGAACCCGGTTGCGACAGCGCGCTCGACGCTAGCCCCTTCGGCGACGCGGCCGACAGTGGGAATGTTGACGGTGAGCTGGCTACCATCCTTGGCGGTAACACCAAGGCCGCCGACAGCGAGGTTGCCCTGCGCCATGGCGTAGATCTGCCCGTCCGCACCATAGAGCGGGGCAAGAATCAGCGCGCCGCCGCGCAGGGACTTGGCCTTTCCGATCGTCGAAACGGTGATGTCGATGCGCTGGCCCGGCTTGGCAAAGGCGGGCAGATCGGCCGTGATCAGCACCGCCGCCGCGTTCTTGAGGCCGGGCGAAACGCCTTGGGGCAGCTGCACGCCGAGCCGGCCGGATACGCCGCGCATGGCCTGCGTGATATAATCCAGATTGTCGTCACCAGTTCCGGGGAGGCCGACGACGATACCGTAGCCGGTGAGCTGGTTGGTCCGCACACCTTGAAACGCGCCGAGATCGCGCACGCGGTCGGCCATGGCTGGGCTGGGGGCAAGGATGAGCCCGAACAGCAGGCCGGCGAGGGCCAGGATCGGGCGAAGCGGGGTGGGGGAGGGGTTCTTCATGATCAGAACGGGTTGATCAGGCTGAAGAACTGCGACAGCCAGCCTTGGCGGCTGGCGCGGCCGATTGAGCCGTTGCCGGTGTAGGTGACGCGCGCATCGGCCACCTGGGTGGAGCGCACGCGGTTGTCGGAATCGATGTCGCCAAGGCGTACGATCCCCGAAACCTGTACCCATTCCTGGCCCTGGCTCAGCTCCAAGCGCTTTTCCCCTTTGACAAGCGCCGTGCCGTTGGGCCGCACTTCGGCGATGGTGACGGAAACCTCGCCACCGAGCGTGCTCGTCTGCGAGGCATTGCCCTGACCGTTGAACGACGAACCACCCGAAGCTTTAAGGGCGTTGGGATCGAGGAACGAGAGCGGCCCGGCCGTGGGCGGGACAACGTTGAAGCCGCCGTTCTTTTGGGTCTTGGAAGCGGCGCTCTTGGAGGTGCTGAGTTGCTCGGTGAGCACGATGGTCAGCGGATCACCCACCGCGTGGGCGCGGCGTCCCTCGACAAGGCCGGCATAACCGGCGGAAATGTTGAAGATGCTGCCATCTGCGGGCCGCGCCACAGGAGCCACTGGCAGCATGGGCGCAAAGCCCTCTGCCGGGCGGGCGGGGCGGGCATGTGCTGGCGAAAACGGCGCGATCATCGCCAGCAGCACGGCGGATGGCACAAGCAGCTGTGCGACCAGACGCGGGCCGAACGGCTTGCGGTCTACAGGGGCCTCGAAGGCGTGATCGAAGGGGCTGTCCATTGTCATCACAGCGTCTGGTTCGCGTTCTTGAGCATTTCATCGACGGCGGAAATCATCTTGGAATTGACCTCGTAGGCGCGCTGGCACTCGATCATGTCGACCAGTTCCTCGACCACATTGACGTTGGAGGATTCGAGAAAACCCTGGCGAACATGGCCGCGCCCGTTTTCGCCGGCGATGCCGACCTGGGCGGCGCCGCTTGCGGCAGTCTCGGTCAGGAAGTTGTCGCCTGCAGCCTGCAGACCAGCGGGATTGGCGAAGCTCGCCAAGGTGATCTGGCCGAGCTGCGAAGGCTCTGCGGTGCCGGGCAGCGTGGCCGAAACCGTGCCATCAGGCGCGATGGTGATCGAGGATGCGCCTTCGGGAATGACCACCGGTGGCTGCACGATATAGCCTTGCCCTGTGACCAGCTGACCTTCGGCCGAGCGGCTGAAGTTGCCCGCGCGGGTATAGCCGAGCTGCCCGCCCGGCAGCGTCACCTGAAAAAAGCCATCGCCATCGAGCGCGAGATCGAGCGCGTTGCCCGTGGTCTGCAGCCCGCCTTGCGTGGCGATCCGGGTGGTCGATTGGATGCCGACCCCGGTGCCGAGATTGAGACCGGTGGCATACGTGGTTTCGCCGGAAGACTGCTGCCCGGCGGTGCGTGCATCCTGATAGGCAAGCGTCGAGAAGTTGGCGCGGTCGCGCTTGAAACCGGTGGTGCCGACGTTGGCGAGGTTGTTGGCGATCACGCGCATCCGCGTGTCCTGGGCTTCGAGCCCGGTGCGAGCGACATGAAGGGCGGACCTGGGCATGGGCTTTTATCCTAAGGTTTCAGGCCTGAAGTTTCAGAGACGCGGGTTCAGGTGAGGCGCATCAGTCCGGCGCCGCCTTCATCAAGCTCGCGCGCGGTGGCGATCAGTTTGGTGCGCATGTCGAACAGGCGCTGCGCCTCGACCATCTCGACCAGCACGCGGGTGGGATCGACGTTCGATTGCTCGAGGCTGCCGGGCTGAAGCTTGGCTTCCTCGTCCACCGGCAGCGCGCCGCCGCCGACGACGCGGAACAACCCGTCGAGGCCCTTCTCGATGTTCGAACCGGCGGTGCTGACCAGCTTGAGTTTTGCCACGACTTGCGGCGGCTGATCCGGATTCTCGGCATTGGCGGCGAGCACGGTGCCATCGGGCGCGATCGTGACTCGGGCGCCGGGGGGCACTGTGACCGGACCGGCATCGCCAACAACCGGTCGGCCATCGCCGTTGCTCAGCACGCCGCTGGCATCGACCGAGAGATCGCCGCGCCGGGTATAGGCTTCCTCGCCATCCGCGCTCTGCACCGCAAGCATGGTCCGCCCGGTGAGCGCGACATCGAGCGGGTTGCCGGTCTCGATCAGGGCGCCCTGCTTCATGTTGGCGCCGCGCACCTCGCCCTGGGTCATGGCGCGAGCTTCGATGCTCGGGCCCTTGAGCGTGGTGGGCTGGTGATTGAGCATCTCGGCGCGAAAGCCGATGGTCTGGGCGTTCGCCATGTTGCTGGCGATCACCTGCTGGCTGACCATCGATCCGGTAAGGCCCGAGTATGCGGTGTAGATCAAGTGGTCCATGAAGGGCTACTCTCAGCTGCGCAAGTTGATGATGGTTTGCGAAATCTGCGTTGCCGTATCGATGGCCTTGGCATTGGCCTGGAAATTGCGCTGCGCGGTGATCAGGCTGACCATTTCCTCGGAGAGATCGACGTTCGAGCGTTCCAGCGCGCCCGAGAGCAGGCTGCCGAGGGAGCCCTGGTCCGGCTCGCCATAAGCGGCGGCGCCCGAGAGACCGGTGGCAGTCCAGTTGGCCGAGCCTTCCTGACGCAGGCCGCCCGGGGAGAGGAATGTGGCCAGTGCGACCTTGCCGACCGCCTGGTTTGTGCCATCGGCATAGGAGGCGGTGATCACCCCGTTATTGCTAACCGTGAGGCCGGCGAACTGGGCACCTGACGTGTTGGTGGAGGGGATCTGCACCGCCTGCAGCGTGTTGCCGGTGACATTGCCCGCAGCATCGGTGGGGAAGGCCTGCAGGCGGGCGTCGAGGCCGCGGGTGACATAGCCGTTCTGGTCCACCTCGAACGCGCCATTGCGGGTATAGAGCGTATCGCCGGAAATCACCGACTTGGTGGTGAAGAACCCATCGCCGTTGACCACGATATCAAGGGCATTGCCGGTCTGCTCGACGGGGCCTTGCGCGAAATTCTGATTGATCGCCTCGACCGAGGCACCGATCCCCATGATCAGCTTGGGATTAACGAAAGCGCTGCCCGCGACGATGTCGGAAAAGGCGACTGAACTCTTTTTGAAGCCGTTGGATTCAGCGTTGGCAATGTTGTTGCTGATGACGCCGAGATCGGTCTGGGCGTTCTTGAGCCCGTTGAGCGAAGTGTAGAATGACATGGGCGGGTCCTTTGCGGTTCAGGCGGGGCGGAAGTGGTGGAATCAGACCTTGAGGCCGGTGAGCTTGTCGATCTTGGCCTCGATTGATTTCAGCGTATCGCTGGAGCTGTTGGCCGCGGAGAGGCTGGAGAACTGCGCGAGCTGCGCTATCATCTGGCTGTTGTCGACCGGCGCGGTCGGATCTTGATTGCTGAGCTGCGCGGTGAGCAGCTTGATGAAATCGTTCGCGCCGAGCGAGCCCCACGAGCTCTTGGCAGTGGTGGTGGCGGTCTTGGCGGGGTTTACCGCAGCATATGGGTTGGTGCCGGAGATTGCGCTGGTCATCACTTCATCCTCATTGTTTCGAGCATCAGTTGCTTGGCGGTCTGCATCGCCTCGACCACGTTCTGGTATTGGCGCGCGCTTTCCATCATCTCGACCATCTCGGCATTTTCATCGACCGGGGCGGCCCATACGTCGCCATTTGCATCGGCGAGCGGATGATCGGGATCATGGGTGCGGATCGGTGCCGTGTCGGCGCGGTAGACGCCGGTGACGCGCACCGAGGAGAGTCCGCTGGACCGATCGAGCTCCTCTGCAAAGACCGGGCGCAGCGGGCGAAAGGCCGTATCAGCGCTGGCGGCGACGCTGCCGGCATTGGCGAGGTTGGAGGCCGACGCGTTCATCCGCACAAGCTGTGCCGACATCGCGCGGCCGGCCACGTCGAACAGCGACATCGGGTTGGTGTTTGCAGAGCCGGGCATGGTTATTCGCCCTTGATCGCGCGGGTGACCGTTTCGATCCGACCGTTGATGAAGGCCAGCGTGGCCGAATAGCCAACCGCGTTTTGCGCGAAGGCGGTCTGCTCGGTTGCCATTTCGACAGTGTTGCCATCGAGGCTGGGCATGACCGGCACGCGGTAGCGTGTGGCAGCGGCCACGGCCTTGTCCTCGCTCGCGCCGCTGGAGCGGGCCGCAAGCGCAGCCGCGAAGTCTATGTCCTTGGCCTTGTAGCCGGGGGTGCCGGCATTGGCGAGGTTGGAGGCGAGCATGCCGAGCCGCTGCGAACGCAGTTCCAGCGCCATGCCGTGGATGCCGAGCAGTGATGAGCTCATGGTGACCGTGCCTTCAAAAGGGAGCCTTGTGCCAAGCGGTTCAGCAAAGGCCGTGCCAATCGCGCAAATCCGCCGCGCAACCCCCTAAGGGCCGGGCCAAGGCGGCAAAGCTCTGCCGGGCGGCGGCAAATTCCTTCCGATCCCCCTGAATCCTGCCGGACAGGTGCCGTTCTAAGCGTGAAGGAGCGAGGCGAACGCCATGGATATCGGCCATATGCTCGACCCGGCAGCGGGGAGCATTGTCATCGGCGGAACGATTCTCGCAACCGTGCTGCGCAGCGGCATGGCCGATTGCCGCGCCGCGCTCGCCGCGCTCGGGGCGCTGGGACGGCCGCAATTTCGTGCGGAGGACGTGCGCGCGGTTCTGGCATCGCAAGTGACCCAGGCCAATGCCGACGGGCTGCTGCGGGTGCGCATCCGGCCCTGCGGCGATGCTTCGATCGATGCCGGCGTCGCGGCACTTGTTCAGAGCCGCTCGCTGGCAGCCCTGGTGGAACGCGATGATGCGGATCGCATGGTGCGAGTATCGGTCGCGGTGCGCGCGGTGCGAACACTGGCGCTCGGTGCAGAGCTGGCACCGGTCTTCGGTCTTGCCGGCACGCTCGTCTCGCTCAGCCAACTGCCCGCCGAGGGCCTTGCCCGCGGGCAGTTCATGGGCACAATCTCGATGGCGGTGCTCACCACGCTTTATGGTCTCCTGCTCGCCAACTTCGTTTTCGCCCCGCTTTCGCGCGCGGTCGAGCGGCGGGTCGAGGCGGAAGAAGCGGCAAGGCGCGAAATCATCGACTGGCTGACGGGGCAGTTGGGCCCAGCATGCCAGCCAACTCGCCAGCGCCAGCAGCCGCCGCACTATCTCCGCGAAGTCCCATGACACCAACTCACGGGCTCTACGGCGCGCCGATTGCCGCGGGCTGGCAGACGATCCTTGCCGATCTGTCGCTGATCCTGTTCATGGTCACGGCGGCCGCGCTCGCCAATGCGCCCGATGGGCCGACGGGGCCCTTCACGCCTGCGCTCGCAAAAAGTCAGCCTCGCGCACCTGCCAAGCCACAGCTCCATGTTGCAGCCTCGCCGCGCGGTGAGCCAGTGAGCGTGTGGAGCGACGGGCCGGGCGTGCCGCCGCTGGCGGATTGGCTCGCGCAACAGGGTCTGGATCCTCGTCTGCGCACGACGATACTTGTGCGCCATCTCAGCGGGCACGGGCGCGCGGCGCTGGCAAGAGCGACAGCACTGGTCGAGGCGGCGGGCCCGCGCGGTGCCTCGGCGCGGATCGTCATCGAGGAGGGGCTGGCCGACAGTGCAAGCGTGCTCCTCGCGTATGATGCCGAGTAGTGCTGGCAGGTGGGTGGCACGATGATTGCTTTGGTAAGTGAGCAATCCTGCAACGCGAAAGCCCTGGCTCATGCGCCGTCTTGCTCTTCTTCCCCTGACCGTGGCTGCTCTGGCCGCAGCAGCTCCGCTGCATGCCACAACCGGCCCTGCCACCAATCTCGCCCTGATCGACAACGCGGTTGCGGCCTTTACCGGGCAGCCGATCGGCGTACCGGGCGGCGCGGCGCAGCCGGTCGATCGGCGGCTGCGGCTGGGTCTCTGTGCGGCCCCGTTGGCGCTTTCATGGTATGGCGGGGCGCAAACCAGCGTTCTGGTGAGCTGCCCCGATGCCGGAAGTTGGCGGGTCTTCGTACCTGTGGTTCAGGCACGGCGGGAGGCACCTGCCGCCGTGGCGGTGGCGAAGGGCGAAGGCGTGACGATCACCGTGGCTGGCGACGGCTTCTCCGTTTCCCAACCGGGCGAGGCCTTGGATGCGGGCGCGGTCGGCGCGTGGATCCGGGTGCGCACCAATGCCAAGGCCGATCCGGTGCGCGCGCGTATTGTGCGGCCGGGCCTTGTCGAATTGCCGTTGGACTAAGGCCTGATCCCGGCGCGTTTTATACAGAATTGCAGATCGGTTGCCGCCTGAAGCAGGCGGATTTCTGCCGTTCTCTGCCGGCCCCGGCAAATTTTCGCCGCCCCCGCTTAAACTCTCCTGCAATTGGCCGTTCTGGTTTGCAGGAAACGCGAGGAGCGGACCATGTCATCCTTTGAAATCGGAGCGTCGCGCCCGTTCAGCGCGGTGCCGGTCAATACAATTGGCACTGGCGCTAAGCCGGTCCAGACCGAAACCACACCTGCAACAGTGCCAGCAACGGCACCTGCCAGCGCCACGTCTGCGGCCCCGCAGGTCGAGACCAGCGATGCCGTAAAGGCCGGCGCTGAGCCTGTGGATCAGGAGCGGGTCCAAACGGTCCGCCATGCCATCGAAACCGGCAAATACCCGATCATTCCCGCCAGGATCGCCGATGCGATGATTGCGGCCGGAATGCTGCTGAGGAGCCCGCAGTGAAGTCTTCCGCAAGCGCAAGTGCCCAGACCGTGACACCCATCCGTCGTTCGATCGATCTGCGCGATACGCTGCGGCAGATGCTGGCCGTGCTGGAAGAAGAGCGGCACGCGCTTGCCGGGCTCGACGTCGATGCGATCATGGGCTGTGCGGTCGACAAGAACGCTTTGTGCGGTCGGCTGGACACGACCGCACCCGAAGCAATCGACGAGGAATGCCGCGGCCTGCTCGAATCCGCGCTCCGCGTTAA
>CANFIV010000052.1 GCA_947446935.1 Sphingomonadaceae bacterium
CCGGTCACCGGCAATTCGACCCACTTGTCGTCCAGCCGGTGCCGGTCGAGCCGCTCGAGGATCACGATCGGCCCGTCCACCACAGCGCGCAGGATGCGGAATTCGTTCTCTTTCGTCGGAGAAAAGAAGGGTTCGAGCACAGCTCTGACCCCGGCCGGACCATGCACGGTGCCGATAGGCGGCGGGTTGGTATATTCGCAGGCATCTGAAATATATTGGAGCGCGATTTCGTAGTCGAGCGGCTCCATGGCCTTCAAAAAGGCTTTTACGATCTCGGCTGGCTGCATGGCGGTAGTCTCCCTGTGCTTCAATTGCCGGGATACATTTCCGCGCTTTTTCAGGGCGTCGCAATTACGCCGGACGTCATCAATCCCGGACGTCATCAATCAAGGTGTGATCAACTGGCCATCGCCCGAAACAGGGCTTCGGTCTCACCATCAGCCGGAAACATCGTCTCGATCCGCAGTTCATCGGTCGTCACATCCTGTGCCGTCCCGAACGTGGCGACGACCGCGAACATCGAGATTCGTTGCTCTCCCGCCGCAATCGTGAAGGGCACAACCGGCAGTAGTGCAGCTTCCGAAGCCGACCACAGGATCTCGGGGTCCTGAAACGGTGCCAGTCCATCCAGCACCGCCTGCATTTCCGCGCCGCCCAGATCGTGCGCCTCGCGTTCCGCGCGCTGCCACAGCAAAGGCCCGACCACCGACCAGTTGGTGACGAAGGGACGGACCCCCTGCGGGTGAAAGAACAGCCGCATCAGGTTGCGCGGGCCACCGCCGACCCGCTCCCAGATATCTGCGCCGAGCATCGTGCCCAAAATCGTGCCGAGCCTATCGAACGGCCGGTTTGAGAGCAGCACATTCCACGCCCGATCGAGCGCCAGCGCCGGATAGGGTTCATGCGCGGTCAGCATCATGCGCACCGCGCCCATCACTTGCGCCATCTGCGGGTCATCGAGGTCACGCGATTTGAACAGCGGAGCATAGCCTGCCGCCGTCAGCCAGTGGTTGCGCTCGCGCAGCGGCACTTCCAGCGCCTCGCTGAGTTGAAGAATCATCGTCCGACTCGGATTGGACCGGGCGGATTCTAGGAAACTGATATGGCGCTGCGAAACCCCCGACGTCAGCGCCAGATCAAGCTGCGACCAGCGGCGCTTGTGGCGCCATTCGCGCAGGAGTCTGGGAAAGCCTTCTCCGATATCCATGCCTGAATGTCGCAGGCCATCACGCCCGCATCAATAACCTTGGAGGTAATTGATTCGCCCCGCAGCAATCGGCCACCAAGCGGCATTCCCTGAGGAGATCACAATGGTAAACCCTTTCTGGCGGTCATGGTTCGATAGCTGGTGCCTATCGATGATCCTGTTTGCACTGCTGGTGGCGGGCGGCGCGCTGGAGTCCACCGATGCGCCCTTCCGGCTCATGCTGGCCACGGTAAACGCGGGCGTGCACACGGGCGAGCCGATCGGGATCACGCCTGCCTTGCGGTTCGTGACCGGCGTGCTGGGCGGCGTGTTCTGCGGTTGGATCGTCGCGCTTTGGGCCACATTGCGATTCGCCATGGCCATGGGTAGCGCAGGTCGGCCGCTCTGGATCGCCTGCACGCTGGGCATGGGCACGTGGTACATCGTCGACAGCACGCTCTCGGTCTTGACCGGCTTCGCGCTCAACGTTGTGCCCAATACATTGGCGTTGGCGTTGTATGGCTTCGGCCTGATCGGGAGCGGCGCTCTGACACGCACCGCCTGATCAGGTCAGTAGTTCGGCTTGAGCGTGGGCGAAGGACGCGGGCGCGGGGTATCGACCTGCCGTCCGGTAGCACGGTTGAGGAAGTCATCGCCCGCAGCCTGTGGTGGCCCACCGGCAGGTCCTTCGGGCACCGGCATGCCTTGCTCACCTGCCGGCGCGGCATCATCCGGCTGCTGCCGACCTTGCGCCCCAGGCTCAACGATATTGCCATCGGGATCGGCATAGAAATAGCCGTCTGGGTTGGCCTGCATCGCCTCGTCATCAGGTTCCAGCTGCCATTGCGGCAACTTGAGATCGGTGTCGAACTTCTCGGTCGGGCGCTTGGCGGTGACAATTTTCATGTAGGCGGCGAAGGCGCGCGCGGGTGCGGTGCCGCCCTGAAGCCCGGGCACCGGATGCGCGTCGTCGCGGCCCATCCACACGCCCGTGGTGATCCCGCTGGAAAAGCCGAGAAACCAGCCATCCTTATTCGAGCTCGTCGTGCCGGTCTTGCCGGCAACCGGGCGACCGATCTGCGCGGCGCGGCCCGTACCGATGCTGACCGCGGTCTGCAGCAGATCGGTGATCCCGGCCGCGACATAGCTCGGCACGAGCTGCTGCACCGGATCGGGCCGGTGACTGTAAAGCACCTCGCCTTCGTTCGAGGTGATCTTGCGGATGCCATAGGGGGTGACCGCATTGCCCTTGGCCTGGACCGCGGCAAAGGCGCGGACCATGTCGATCACGCGCACGTCGGACGAGCCGAGCACCATCGAAGGCAGCGTATTAATGGGCGTTGTGATGCCGAAGCGGCGCGCCATGTTGGCCACCGCACCGAAGCCAACCTCGTTGCCGAGCTGCGCGGCCACGGTGTTCTTCGAATAGGCAAAGGCGGTGCGGACATCGATCGGGCCCGCATAAGTCCCGCCCGAATTGCGCGGGCTCCAACCGTCGATCGTTACCGGCTCGTCGGTCACTTTGGCATCAGGGGTATAGCCTGCTTCCAACGCGGCCAGATAGACGAACAGCTTCCACGCTGAACCCGGCTGGCGCACGGCATTGACCGCGCGATTGTAGTTCGACGTGACGTAGTCGGTGCCGCCGATCATCGCGAGCACTGCGCCGTCGCGATCAAGACTGACGAGCGCGCCCTGCGCTCCGCCAGGTACATTGGCCTGGATCGCCTCGGTCGCGGCGTGCTGGGCGGCGGGATCAAGCGTGGTCCACACCTCGATCGGCTGGTCGTTGTCTGGCAGCAGCAGATCGAGCTGCGGCAACACCCAGTCAGTGAAATAACGCGCCGAGTTCTGGCCCTGCTCGGCGGCAAGCTTCACGTTCTTGAGGTCGACCGCAGCAGCCTCGGCAGGGGTGATTTTCCCCGCTTCCTGCATGGTCTGAAGCACAACCTTGGCGCGGCCCACTGCTGCAACCGCATCGGCCGTGGGCGAATAGTGCGACGGCGCCTTGACCAAACCGGCGATGATGGCGGCCTCACCAAGGCTCAACTGCTCGCCCGAATGCCCGAAGAACTTACGGGCAGCCGAATCGACGCCATAAGCGCCGCCGCCGAAATAGACCTTGTTGAGATAGAGCTCGAGCACCTGGTCCTTGGAGAACTTCTGCTCGATCGCCATGGCCAGCAGCGCCTCGCGGATCTTGCGATCGAAGGTGCGGCTGTTGTTGAGGAAGATGTTGCGCGCAAGCTGCTGGGTGATCGTCGAGCCGCCCTGTCGCCAGTGTCCGCTCTGCACCCGAACCATGACCGAGCGCACGATCCCTATCGGATCGACGCCCCAGTGATCGCGGAAGCGCCGGTCCTCGACCGAGATCATCGCATCCTTGAGGGCGTTCGGAATGCGGTCGTAAGGCACCCACCGGCCATAACTGGGTCCGAGCGTAACGATTTCCGAGCCGTCGCTGGCGCGCACCACGATGGTCTGGCCGGTTTGGCTCGATTTCAGGCGCTCGTAGCTTGGAAGCGAGCGTTCGGTAATGAGCACCGCTACCGCCAGCGCCGCGAAACCAAGCAGCGCAAAGCCGGTGCCCCACACCACAAGCCGACGCAGCCAGCGGCCAAGGAACGAAGCTTCGCGTGGCTCCCGGCTCCGCCGGGGTGGCGTGCGATCCGGATCGGAACGGCGGGGAAAATCCCGTCTGGCCATCAGCTTTGTACCAGCTCCCAAAGGCAGTGCAGTGGGGGCAATGAGCCGTCACGAACCTCGTCACGACCGACAAGCTCCCCTGCGGACCGCTGTGCATAGGCGATTTGGAACACAGCGTTAACCCGGCGCGGGAGAAAGCATCGGGGACAAAACTATGTGTGTCCTTATTCTTCGGGGGTAAACTCGAGCGAAGCGCTGTTCATGCAGTAGCGCAAGCCCTCTGGTCCGGGTCCATCGGGGAAAACATGGCCGAGATGGCCATCGCAGCGCGCGCAGCGGACTTCCGTGCGAACCATGCCGTAGGAAACATCGCGCTCCTCCGCCACCGCTTCCGGATCGACCGGCGCGGTGAAGCTGGGCCAGCCCGAACCGCTGTCATACTTGCTGTCCGAGGTAAACAGCGGTGCCCCGCAACCAGCGCAGTGATACTGTCCGGTCAGCTTGTTCTTCTCGTATTTGCCGGTGAATGCCCGCTCGGTGCCCGCCTCGCGCAGCACGTGATACTGCTCGGGCGTCAGCCGCGCACGCCATTCCGCTTCGGTGAGGTTCATTTTGTCGGGCATCGATCAGGTCTCCTCGGGCTTTCGCCATGCTGCCGCAATATGGGGATGCCCCGTCAGTGGGGCAACCTCGCGTGCGGGTGGCATTCAGTGCAGGTGTTCAACGATCAGCACGGTGCCCTCGGACCCGGTGATGCGCATGCGGGTGCCGGGTGCCGCATCGGGTCCGCGTACCAGCCATTCGGTATCACCGTGGCGCACACGCCCCGTGCCGCCCTCGATCACATGGGTGACAACCGCGCTCTGGCCGACGAGTTGGCCGCCGCGGTCGTTGAGCATCGGATCGGCACTCACCCCCGGATGCAACGCGAACCAGCGCCGCGCCGCGGCCAGCGCCAGAGCGCAAAGCACTACGAACAGGAGAATTTCCGCGTTCAGGCCAATCGGCATTGCCGCCGCGACCAGGCCGGTAACGAACGCCGCCGCAGCCAGCCAGATCAGAAAATAGCCCGGTGCAATGAGTTCTGCGATGGCGAGCGCCGCACCCAAAGCCATCCAGCCCCAGTGCAGTCCCAGTAGATCCTGCAAGATTGCCATGGTCTCAGCCCTGAGCCGGCGGAGGGGGCCCGGGCACAATCCGCGGTGGCCGAGGTCCGCTCGGCGGCGGCGGAGCGGGCTTGGACCCGAGCGCATCGCCGATCAGATCGCCGATTCCGCCCAGCGCCCCGACCAGCTGCGTCGCCTCGATCGGGAACAGGATCGTCTTGGCGTTGGGCGAGGTGGCGAACTCCTTGACCGCTTCGACGTATTTCTGTGCGATGAAGTAATTGAGGGCCTGCGTGCCCGACGAGGCGATCGCGTCCGATACCACCGCTGTCGCCCGCGCTTCGGCCTCTGCTGCACGCTCGCGCGCCTCGGCATCGCGGAACGCGGCCTCCTTGCGCCCCTCGGCCTCGAGAATCTGGGCCTGTTTCTGTCCTTCGGCCTTCAGGATTTCAGACGCGCGCGAGCCTTCGGCTTCAAGGATCTGCGCACGCTTCTCGCGCTCCGCCTTCATCTGCCGCGCCATCGCGTTGGAAATATCGGCCGGCGGGCGGATATCCTTGATCTCGACCCGAGTGATCTTGAGACCCCATGGCGAGGTTGCGTGATCGACGACGTTGAGCAGGCGCGCATTGATCTCGTCGCGCTTCGACAAAGTTTCGTCGAGGTCCATTGAGCCCATCACCGTACGCAGGTTGGTGGTGGTGAGCTGCATGATCGCAACATAGAGATCGGAAACTTCGTAAGCGGCCTTGCCCGCATCGAGCACCTGAAAGAACACGATCGCATCGACACCAACCATCGCGTTGTCGCGCGTGATGATTTCCTGGCCCGGAATATCGAGCACCTGCTCCATCATGTTGACCTTGTGGCCCACACGATCGACGAAGGGCATGATGAAATGGAGGCCCGGCTGCGCGGCCAGTGAGAAACGCCCGAGCCGCTCGATCGTATAGACATGGCCCTGACGGACCACCCGGATACCCGTGGCAAGGTAGATCACCACCAACCCCACCAGCAAAATCAGCAGTGCTTCCACGCCTTGGATCCTCCCCCTGCGGTCGCCTTCAGATTGTCGCTCGGATTACCGCATCGCGCGCCGGTTCAGTAGTGTGATTTCGCATCGGGCGCGGCGAGATCGTAGCAATGGGCAATGGCATAGTTGTCCACCCCGCCTGGCCGGTTCTCAGCCTCAATACGCATGGCATCGCGCGCCTGCTCGATCGCCGCATCGGCGCCGTCGCCGCTTGCGCCGCCGGTGATGAAGGCCGTGCGCGCCCGCGAGGCGAGCACTTGCGCCAGAGTCTGGAGATCGCGGGTCGCCGGGCTCTGCGGATCGCGCGTGCGCTCTTCCTCATAGGCCAGCCCGAGAATCGCGGCGCACTGGGCCAGATCGGGCACTTGCAGAGGGGGCACCGCCGCGTCGAGCCGGGCGAGGCAGGGCTTCACTTCGGCGGCGAGTTCCTTGTCCGGGCCCCTGTCCGAATCGGGGCCCGCACGGTGCTGCATCTCCGCCACTTCGGCGGTCAGCAAATCGCGGACGGCTTCCTGAGTCATGCCCGCATCGCGCACCGCGCGTTCACCAACATCGGTGAAATAGCGTTTGCCGCGCACGGCCATAGGCGGAAGCGCCAATGCC
This sequence comes from Sphingomonadaceae bacterium, assembly GCA_947446935.1. GTDB lineage: Bacteria > Pseudomonadota > Alphaproteobacteria > Sphingomonadales > Sphingomonadaceae > Novosphingobium. The sequence goes on from CANFIV010000052.1 coordinate 6,575, forward strand.
GCAGCGCTGCCACGCGCCTGCTCGGATGCAAGGATGGCGAAAGTGGCGGCACAATGCAGCTCGGCGCGGAGTGCCGTGTCAGGGACGGCAGGCGCGGCGGAGAGCGGAGAGAGCGCCATGATCAACAAAGCGATCAGGCTGGCAGCGAAGGCAGTGCGAAGCATAGCTGGAGCATAGGCGTGCGCCATCGGCCCGTCTGCACAAAAAAGGCGGCTGCGGTCAGCCAGGGAGACTGAACCGCAGCCGCTCAGGGCAGGGCACGCTGGCCGGGTGTGGGCGAGATGCGTGCGCTGAAGAGACGGTTGGAAAGAGGGATCAGGACTTGGTGGCGTTGCAGCGGGCCAGATCTTCGACAGCCAGTTCACCCTTGGGCGTAGCGAAGTGGCTGATCTGGCCGACCTTTGCAGCGAGCTTGGTGCAAACCATGACCGGGCGGGCGGTGTCCTGCGCAGCCGAGCAGGCCGCTCCGCTGCAGTTCCACAACACATCACCCAGCATGAGCTTGGCTGGCTTGGCGACCGGCGCGGCAAGTGTGACCGAGTAGAAGGCATTCGCGTCCGCAGCGCGGACCGGCGTGGCGGTCATCGCAAAGCTGCCGGCGGTGGCGACGAGCGCGAGAACGGCGGGAAGCAGCTGGCGCAGCGTGCTGGTGGGTTGAGCAATCATGAGACTTCTCCTTGGCCTGTTCAATCTTGGGGTTTGGCAATGTCGAGCCCGGAAAAGCGCTTGTGGGAGAGGATGCGATTTCCGTTGCGAATCGATACCTACCTTATTAGGTTTTTAGTTGCAACTAGAAACTTACATTGCCGATCACAAAAGAGTATGACACAAGACGCCATGGAAAAGCTTCGCGAACCCCTCGCCGATATCGCCCTCTGCGGGCTACCCCTCGCGCTTGAGGCGATGGGCGAGCGATGGTCGTTCATGATTCTGCGCGCGGCCTTCAACAAGGTCCGGCACTTTGAAGAGTTCCTCGAATCGCTCGGCATCGCGCGCAACATTCTCTCGAACCGGCTTTCACGGCTGGTCGAGGCGGGAATCCTGAAGCGCGAGCATTGCGCCGATGATCGGCGCCGCATCGAATACCGGCTCACGCCCAAGGGCTATGACTTGCTCCCCGCCATGCTGGCGCTGCGTCAATGGGGCGAAAAGTGGGAAATGACCGCCCCGGCAAATCCGGTTCTGTGCGATAGCCGCGACGGCTTGCCAATCGCGCCGATTGCGATCCTTGCACATGATGGCCGGGTTCTCGAAGGGGCCGACCTGACGTGGCGCGAATGGCGCGATGTCGAGGCGGCCGAGAAGCAGAAGCTGGTGCAGAGCGCGCGCTGAAGTCCCGCCTGAAGAAAACCTGAAAAAGACGAAACCTGAAAAAGACGAAACCTGAAAAAGACAGGGTCGCCTCGGATCATGCGGGGCTGGACGAAGACCGCATGATGGGCTGACGACCCTGTGACGCGCGCGGCTGGGGGACTGGAACCGACCGCGCCTCACGTTTCTAGCTGGCCTTTCTGGCTTGTCTGGCCGGCCGATATTCAGCGGCTCACCATTTTGACGCTGGAAATGCTGGCCACCTGGCGATGGGCCGATTGCAGGGCGTTGCGATAACAGCGACGCGCTTCCATGGCCTCGCTCAGCGGGTGGGGGCCGTAGTTCGCAGTGCACACGGCATTCGCAGCGCGGCGCAACCGGGC
>CANFIV010000053.1 GCA_947446935.1 Sphingomonadaceae bacterium
CGTTGGGCGCGATCACCTTGCACTCGCCTGCCTTGCGCCGCGAATCGGGGCAATGGCCGGCCCGGGCTGGCAACACATTGAAATCGCGCAGACACGTAGTGACCACGCAGTGCTGGCACTCGCCGTGCAAATGTGCGAAACAGTGTCACCTAGAGGACACTGACAACTGAAAAATGATCCTATGCAGGACATGACCTTTGGCTCGCCACTGGCCCTTCAGCGCACCCGATCTGGGCGCGGGCGGGCCGTGCTTATTGTCTTTCTGATCCTCGCCGCACTCTGCGGAGGCGCTTGGTATGGCTGGCAAAGCGGCTGGCTCAAGGTCAGCATTGCCAATGACCTGATCTCGCCGGAACCCTCGCCCTCTGCGGCGATGTCGCAGGCGGCCGCGGTCACCTCTGCCAATCTTGCCGCCACCGATGCTGCCCTCACCGCCGCTGCCGCCAAAGTCTCGGCACTTGAGCAACGCCTTGCCGAACTGAACCAGCAAGCCGCGAATGCCGCCGGGCAGGCCGGACAGGCCGAGGCCCTGCTTGTCGCCTTTGCTGCCCGCCGCGCGATCGAGCGCGGCCAGGCGCTCGGCTATCTTGAAGCTCAGTTGCGGGTCCGCTTTGGCAACACCCAGCCGGTTGCGGTCGATCGGGTGATCGCCGCCGCGCAAAAGCCCGTCACGCTCCCCATGCTCGGCGAGAGTTTCGAGCGTCTGAGCCCTGAGCTTATCGGCGGTGCAAAAGGTGAAGGCACTTGGGACTGGCTGACACGGCAAATGGGCGAGCTTTTCGTGATCCGCCATTCCGACATGCCGTCCCCCACCCCGGAAAGCCGCGCGATACGGGTACGTGAGGCGCTGGCCGGGGGCCGCATCGATCTGGCGATTGCCGAAGTCGAACGCATGCCAGGCAAGGACGCTGCGACCGAGTGGCTCGCGCACGCCCGCGATTTCGCGATGACCGAGCATGCGCTCGATCAACTCGAGACCGCCTCGCTTTCGTTCCCGGTGACGCCGCAAGTGGTCAAACCTGCCGCGCCAGCCTCTGCCACGCCTGCTGCAAGCCAGCCGGCCAACTGATCGCGACGATCAAGCCTGCAAAAGGCTGGGCAAAGTCCCGCTCATTCCGCGCGCCTCGTCCATAAAGAAGTGCTTGAGCGCAGGCAGCCGCTGCACGCCCGCCATGCCGAGCCGCCGGATCGCAGAAGGAAGCCGCCCGGGCACGCCGAACAGCCGGGTCAGCACATCGGTCGCGGCCGAAACCATGAAGGTATCCGCCGCGCGCCAACGTTCGTAGCGCGCGAGCACCTGCGCGTCGCCCGGATCGAGCCCGAGGCGCATGCCGTCGGTGAGCACCTCGATCAGCGCCGCGACATCGCGCAGCCCGACATTGAGACCCTGCCCGGCTATCGGATGCATGCCGTGCGCCGCATCGCCAACGAGCGCGAGGCGCTGTGCCACCATGCGCGCGGTGTGGTGGAAATTGAGCGGCCACGATGTGCGCGACCCGGTCAGCGCCACGGCGCCAAAAATGCCGCCCATGCGCTCCCGCACTGCGCTGAGGAACGCGCCGTCGGGCAGAGCCAGAACGCCGGCGGCGTCGCCTTCGGCCACGGTCCACACCAGCGCCGAGCGATGCCGCCCTTCCGCATCGTCGAGCAAGGGCAGCAGCGCGAACGGCCCGGCAGGATAGAAGATCTCCCACGCAACATTGCCGTGCGGCTTCTCGTGGCTCAGCCCCGCGATGATCGCGCGGTGGCCATATTTCCATCTCGCCGGAGTGAACCCCGCCTCATCACGCGTGGGCGAGGCGCGGCCTTCCGCGCCGACCAGCAGGCGGCCGGTCAGCGTGCGGCCATCGGCCAGCGAAACCGCAACCCCATGATCACCGCGTTCACGCGAGACGACTTTGGCATTGGGCAAGAATGTGATCGCACTTTCCTTCGCAGCCGCCGCGTACATGGCGATGCGTAGATCGCGATTGGCGAACATGCGGCCCAGCGTGCCATCCTCGGCACCCGGCTGGAAATCGATCCTCCCCGGCTTCATCCCGTCGGTCACCGCAATCGAGGCGATCGGGCAGCCAAGCGGCTCCAGCGTCTCCGCCAAGCCGAGATGGGTGTAGAGATTCCAGCTCGCGGTCGAGATGGCAGAGGCGCGGCCATCGAAACCGTCCGCAGTTTGTGCAGCCGGATCCGAATTATCGACCACCACGCTGGTGATCCCGGCCCGTGCGAGGCCGATGGCGAGCGTCATGCCCACCAGCCCGCCGCCGAGAATGACAACTTCAGCGTTTACGTCTGCGCTCACGGGTTGGCTCCACAGGTGCTGCCGGTTCCGGCATCAAGATCGAGGCAGCGACCATCGAATGTGCCCGGCGCCACCGGCAGGCCGAGCAGCGCGACAAGCGTTGGCGCGATATCGACAGTCTCGACCGGGCTCGGCTGCTCGAATCCGGTCATCCCCTTGCGCCAGAACAGGATCGGCACGCGCCGGTCATAATCCCAGGGCGAGCCATGTGTCGCGACGATCCCGGGCGCAGGCGTGACGATGGGCACCACACCGCGCTTGAGCAGCAGCACCAGATCGCCGGAGCGCGGCTGATAGAACGAGGCCTTGGCGCGGTCCTGCAGCGACCAGGTTTCGGGCGAACCGGTCGGCGCAGGCGCAGCAGCGAGTTCGGCGCCGGTGAACACCGCAGCAACTTGCGGATTGGCAGTGAGGTCGGCCTTGGCTGCCTCGATCACGCGGGCCTTGTCCGCATCTGAAAGGTCGCGGCGCACCCAGAAATCGCCCGATGCGCCGTCAGATTGGATCAGGCCTTTGGCATCGAGCCCAGTCTTCGCCGCCACCGCCGTGCTCAGCGCTTCGGGGAGCAGGGCCTTGTCGGCGCGCTGCGCAACCGGCAGCGCCTGCTCATCAAGCCGCTCGGGCAGATCGAAACCGCCATGGTCTGCCGTCAGCACAACCGCATAATCAATGCCGCGCTGGTCGAGCGCGATGAAGAAATCACCCAGCGCCAGATCGAGCTGCTGCATCTGGATGCACATTTCCGCGCCTTCGGTGCCAAAGGCATGCCCGACATAGTCCGTGGCGGAGAGGCTGACCGAAAGGACATCGGGCGCGGTACCTTTGCCCAGCTTGAGCTCGTCAACCATCTCGGTGGCAAGAACGACCGTCGCCCGATCCATGCGCGGGGAGGCGCGAAAGCCATTCTTGTCCCCGGCCGCAAGCGCGAAGCGGCCCGCGCCGACCGAGAACGTGCCGGCGGCACCGCCTGAAAGGCCGGCGGCCAGACTGCCAAGACCGGACGAACTGCCCGAAGTCTGCAGCGGCACCGCGCGATCCTTGCCCTGGCACCAGTCGGGAAGCGCAAAGCCCGGCGCGCCTGCGCCCAGCACGGTGGCGAGCGAGGCGTTTTCGTTTACGGCGACCGGCGTCAGCACACGGCCATCGAGCGTCGCGAAAGCGCCGCTCTTCCACCAATAGACCTCGTCAATCACATGCCCGCCCATCATCAGCGCGGCGCGGTCCTTGCCCGAGACGGCGACATTGCGGCTCGCGGGCCAGACGGCCTTCATCCGTTCACCCAAAGTCGGCACCAACAGATGGCTGACCGATGCGACATAATCCTTGGGGTCGGACGCGGCCTTGGTCTCGTCCTCCGCGCAATAGACCGTCTTCTTGCCCCGCGTGACAGACTGGTCGATCCAGGTGTTGGCCACAATGCCGGTATGCGAAGGGTGCATGCCGGTCAGGATCGTCGAGTGTCCGGGGCAGGTCTCGGTCGCGGCATGGCTTTGATAGCCTGCCGGGAAGACGGCGCCCTGTGCCAGACGGGCAAGGCCGCCGGTAAAGTGCGAGCGATACTGCGCGAAGAGATCGGCGGAGAATTGGTCGACTGAAATCGCCACGATGAGTTTGGGCGCGCCCTTGGCAGGCAAAACTGCGGCCGGCGCGGCGGCTTTGGCAACGCGCGGCGCTTTCGGCCGGGCGGCGCAGGCATGCGGCATAACCAATGCAGCAGCGAGCACAGCGGCGCCCCAGCGGGCCGGCAGGGATATGCGAAACGCCATTGGGTAACCTTCCTCGGATCAGGCCCGAACTGGACTCGCCAGCTTCGCACCGCAGACGGCTGGTTGATGGCCCCGGTCGCCCGCGCGCGCAAGGGGTTGCACGCAAAGGCGTGTCCGCAAGGGCAGGCCATTTGGGAACCGTGACCAGCCGAGCCGGTGGCCAAAACCTCCGCGTTGGGATAAAGGGCGCATATGTCGATCCTGAGAAACTTCGCCCTTCTGCTCACCGCATTCTGGCTGGCGCTGGGTGCTGCCCCCGCCATGGCCGAAAGCCAGCACATCCGTGCCTCGCTGCTTGCCGAGCGCCCCGCACAGCCGGGTGAAACAATCACGCTCGCGGTCTTGATGCAGCCGGACAAGGGGTGGCACGGCTATTGGTCGAACCCGGGCGATGCGGGCTTGCCCATCTCGCTCGAATGGACCCTGCCGAGCGGCGCGGGGACCGGGGCTATCGAGTTTCCCGTGCCGCAGACGCTGCTGGTGCAGGGGTTGATGAACCATGTTTACGAGCATGACTATGCCGTGCTGGTGCCGTTCACCGTGCCAAAGGACGCCCAGCCCGGGTCAATCCTGCCCGTAGCCGCGCAAGCCAACTGGCTCGCCTGCACCGAGGCGATCTGCGTGCCAGAGCAGGCCAAGCTGGAGGGCACTGTCACGGTCGGCACCGGATCGGCGGACGCGCGCTTCGAAGGCTGGCGCGCCGCCCTGCCCGCGCCGCTCGACCGGAAGGGCACCTTTTCGGCTAGCCCCAATGGCTGGCGCATCGCTGTTCCCTTCCCTGCAAGCGCTGCCATCGGCGAGCCGCACTTCTTCATCGAGTCCCAAGGCGTGGCGGACTACGCCAAGCCGCAGGCTTTCAGCCGCAGCGGCGATACGCTGATCATCGAACTCGCACGCGCCGCCTTCCCCGCACCCGAAGCGCCCACCACGCTGGCGGGTGTGCTCTCGCTCGGCGCCGGGCCGAAGGGCGAGAGCCTTGGCGGTATTGCCTTTATTGCCACACCCGGAGCAGTGCCTCCCGCAGGCACCCCGCTCGGCAAGGCGGATGCGCCCGCGCCGTTCTCGGCCGTCACGCTCGCGCTCGCCATTCTCGGCGCGATGGTGGGCGGGCTGATCCTCAATGTCATGCCCTGCGTGTTTCCGATCCTCAGCCTCAAGGCGATGGCGCTCGCCCGCGCCGGCAGCCACAACGCCCATGTCGAGGGCGTGGCCTATACCGCTGGCGTGATGCTGGCCTGCATGGGTCTCGGCGCGGCGATGCTTGCGCTGCGCGCAGCGGGAACGCAGGTGGGCTGGGCATTCCAGTTGCAGGACCCGGGCGTGGTGGCGCTGCTGCTGCTGCTGGCCGTTGCGATCACGGCCAACTTTGCCGGGTTCTATGAACTGCCGGGCCTTTCAATCGAGAGCGGCTCTGGCACTGCCAAAGGCGGCTGGATCGGTGCGTTCGGCACCGGGCTGCTCGCAGCGTTCGTCGCGACGCCCTGCACCGGGCCGTTCATGGCCGCAGCCGTGGGCGCGGCGCTGGTACTGCCCGCGTGGGCGGCGATGGCCGTGTTTGCCGCACTGGGCTTTGGTCTTGCGCTGCCGTTCCTGCTGCTCGGCTTCGTTCCCGCGCTGCGCCGCCTGCTGCCGAAGCCCGGCGCATGGATGGAGCGGTTCCGCCGCGCGATGGCGGTGCCGATGGGGCTGACCGTGCTCGCACTCGGCTGGCTGGCGTGGCGTCTCGGTGGTCCGGCATATGCAGCGGGGGCCATTGCGCTGGCGGTGCTGGTGGTGGTGCTCTTGATCGCCATTGGCCGGGCGCAGCGGCGGGGTCTTGGCACCGCGCGCTGGGCACTGCCTGGCGGCATTGCGCTCGCCGCGCTGGCGCTTGCCGCCACGCCGCGGCTCGCGACCGCTGGTCCGGGTGGAGCGATCGAGGCCGGGCTGCTTGATGCCAAGCCCTTCAGCGAAGCCGCGCTGGCTGAGGCGCGGAAGGCCGGCAAGCCGGTCTTCGCCTATTTCACCGCCGACTGGTGCCTCTCCTGCAAGGTCAACGAGAACGTCGCGATCGAGCGCGAATCCACCCGCGATGCCTTCCGCAAGGCAGGTGTCGTGGTGCTGGTGGGCGACTGGACGCGCCGCGACCCGAAGATCACGAGCTTCCTCTCGCAGCAGGGCGCGGCAGGCGTTCCGCTCTATCTGTGGTACCCGGCGGGGGCCGCAGCACCACAGAAACTGCCGCAAGTGCTGAGCGCAGATTACATGGCGGGGCTGCCTAAAGCGTCCTGAAGGCCCGGTCTACAAGCTCTGCCCGTCGTCCACCGTGATATGCGAACCCGTCACCTGGCGTGAGGCGTCGCTGGCGAAGAACACCATCGGTTCATCCAGCGCCGTGATGTCAGTCAGGCGGCGGCGCGGCCATGTGTTGATCTGCGCCTTGCCGCCTTCGGTAGCGAACCAGTCGCCGGCGATTTCCGTGCTGATGTAGCCCGGCTGGATCGTGTTGACGCTGATCCCCAGCCGCGCCCATTCCTGCGCCAGCTGGCGGCCAAGGTGTTGCACGGCGAGCTTGGTGGCGGCGTAGGACGCATCCCCCTGCCCGGTCATGTGCGAGGTGATCGAGCCGATGAGAATGACCCGGCCCTTCTCGCTCTGCTTCGAACCGGCAGCTATCATCCGCCGCGCCCCTTCGCGCGCCGTGAGGTAGACGCCGGTAAAATTGGTATCGACCACGCTGCGAATGCCCTCGGCCGGAACATCGAGCGCGCGGCCCGGCACCACGATTCCGGCATTGGCGACGACCACATCGGGCACGCCGATCTGGGCCTCGGCCGCATCGAAAGCCGCGATGATCGAGGCCTCGTCGTTCACGTCGAGCGCCACGGCCAGCGCCTTGCCGCCGCCCGCGTTGATCTCGTCCGCCAGCGCCGCCACGCGCTCCACGCGACGCGCGCCGATCACGACGGCTGCGCCTTCGCCCGCATAGAGCCGCGCGAAATGCTCGCCGAGGCCCGAGGAAGCGCCGGTGATCAGCGCAATGCGGCCTGCCAGTCTGTTACCCATGATGTCTGTTACCCGTCATCCGAATGTGTTGTCCCTCGGGAAGCCCGTCGGCGGCAAACGTCCCGCCGCACCGCGCGCGACCTTCCACGGCAGAAGGTCCTTCTCGGTGCGTGTGCGGCCACTTTCTCCGCCCATTGCCCATGAAAGGCCATCCGCAAAAGTGAGCGTAACCGCATCTGCCAGCCCGCCATCCTTGTAGCGCTGCAAGGTCACACCCTGCCCCTTGCCCAGCACCGGAACCTCGCTCAGCGGGAAGACCACGAGCTTGCGATTGTCACCGATCACCGCGACATGATCATGCTCCGCCGCGATCTCGCGCACGATGCTCAGCTTCACGCCGGGCTTGGTCGAGACGACGCCGCGGCCCTTGCGGGTTTCGGCGAGCAACTCGTCCATTTCTGCCGCAAAGCCGCGCCCGGTGTTGGCAGCGAGCAGCAGCTGGCCCTTCGCCTTGTGGACAACCAGCGCGACGATATGCGCATCCGGATCGATGTCGATCATCGTGCGCACCGGCTCGCCAAACCCGCGGGCACCGGGCAGCTTGTCTGCGCCGAGGGTATAGAACCGCCCGTTGTCGACCGCGAACAGCAGCTTGTCGGTGGTCTGGCAGTGGAGCGCGTAGGCGGGTCCGTCCCCTTCCTTGAACTTGAAATCGCCGTCCAAAGGCAAGTGCCCCTTCGCGGCGCGGATCCAGCCGCGCGCCGAGAGGATCACCGTGACCGGCTCCTTCTCGATCATCGCATCCATGCTGAATTCGCGCGTCGGTGCGGCTTCGAGCAACGTGGTGCGGCGCGCGCCGAGCACGGTCGTCTCGGCATATTCCTTGCGCAAGGCCTTGAGGTCCGACTTGAGGCGTCGGCGCTGCCGCCCCGGATCATCAAGCAGCGTCTGCAGCTCTTCCTGCTCGGCCAGCAGCGCGTCGCGCTCCTTGCGCAGTTCCATTTCTTCCAGCTTGCGCAAGCTGCGCAGCCGCATGTTGAGGATCGCCTCGGCCTGCCGGTCGGTGAGGCCGAATTCCGCCATCATGACCGGCTTGGGCTCGTCCTCGGTGCGGATGATCTCGATGATCCGGTCGAGGTTGAGGA
>CANFIV010000054.1 GCA_947446935.1 Sphingomonadaceae bacterium
CCGAGTATCAGGCGCGGGTCATCGAAGACCTCAACCGCGTTTCCGAACGCCGCGCGCTGATTGAACTCGCCGCGCGTCTCGATCCCGCGCTCACGCTCGGCCGCAAGTTTGCCCTCGCATGGGAAGAGGCCAAGGCGCGCGAAGGGTTCATCGATTTCGATGACCAGATCCGTGCGGCGGCAGATCTGCTTACGCGTGCCGATTCGGCCGAATGGATCCGCTACAAGCTTGATCGGCGGTTCGACCATATCCTCGTCGATGAGGCGCAGGATACCAACACGGCGCAATGGCGTATCGTGCTCGATGGGCTGGTTGCCGATTTCTTCAGCGGGGAGGGACAGCGCGGCGACGTGTTGCGCACACTGTTTGTGGTGGGCGACTACAAGCAGGCGATCTTCGGCTTTCAGGGCACGAGCCCGGAGAACTTTGCCGCCGCGCGCGAGCGGGTGAAGCGGCAGCTTGATGAACTGGCCGAAGTTCTGGATGATCCGGCGCGGGCGCTACTGCCGCTGGGTCTGGGCAAATCCTATCGCACCGCCGCCTCGGTGCTGGCCTTTGTCGACCGTGCGATTGCTGCCATCGGTCCGGACCGGTTCGGCCTGCCCGAAGCGCCGGAGCCACACCGGGGGGACGAGGAACGTCCCGGCATGGTCGTGCAATGGCGGCCGGTCGGCGGAACGGCTGACGAGGATGAGGACAGCGCGGAGGATGGTGCCGGCGAGGGCTCTGGCGACGAGGGTGCCGAAAGCTGGCTCTCACGCCCTGATCGCGTGATGGCCGATCAGATCGCCAGGCAGGTACGCCATTGGCTCGATCATGGCTTCCCGCTGCACAAGAATGGCCCGCGCCGCGCCACGCCGGGTGATGTCATGGTGCTGGTGCGCAAGCGCAAGGCGCTCGCTGGTCTTATCGTGGCACGGCTCCATGCGCAGGGCGTGCCGGTGGCGGGCGTGGACCGGTTGCGGCTGGGGGCACCGCTTGCGGTCAAGGATCTGGTCGCGGCCCTGCGCTTTGGCGCGCAGCCGCTCGATGATCTCAATCTGGCCTCGCTGCTGGTTTCGCCGCTTATCGGTTGGTCGCAAGAGATGCTGCTCGAACACGGCTACCGTGAGAAGGGTGTGGCGCTGTGGGACCATCTGCGGCGCACCGAAGGCCCCGCGACCTATCCAGCGATGGCGCAACTTCGCAGTTTGCTGGCCAAGGCGGACTATGGCACTCCCGCGGCGCTGCTGCACTGGCTGCTGGTCGGCCCATGGCAGGCGCGGCGGGCTTTGGTGGCGAGGCTGGGGCGCGAGGCAAACGATCCGATCGACGAGCTGCTCAATGCTGCCATGGCCTATGCCACGGGCCAGACGCCGAGCCTTGTAGGCTTTCTGCAGTGGTTCGATGCGGGTGAGGGTGAACTGAAGCGCGAGGCGGGGCAGAAAGCCGATCTCGTGCGGGTCATGACGGTGCACGGATCGAAAGGCCTTGAGGCGCCGATCGTGATTCTGGCCGATGCCGCGGGCGATCCCAAGGATTCGCGTGCCAGCGATCTCGATCTGGAAGAGGTGGTGCTTGAGGAGCGCCGCAAGGTGCCTTTGATGCCCTTGCGCAAAGCGGAGCGGGCAGGGCCCGTGCGCGAGGCGGCGGAGCGCGTGGCAGAGGCCGAGCGCGAAGAGCACTGGCGGTTGCTTTATGTGGCGATGACCCGTGCGGAGGAAGCGCTGTTTATCGGCGGTGCGCTCGGCAGCCGGCATAAGGTGCCGCCAGAAGACAGTTGGTATGCCCAGCTTTCGCCGCTGTTTGGCGATGATGATGCCGGCTGGCGCGAAGATCCGATCTGGGGCGGCGTCCGGCAACTGGGTGGGCTCGGACCGGGCCCTCTGCTGAAGCCGGCGGAGCAGGCTCCGTGCAGCGACGTCACGCTTCCCGATTGGCTCGCCGCACCACTGCCGGCCGAACCGCGCCCACCGCGCCCACTCGCGCCCTCAGGGCTAGGCGAGCAGGATGATTCGGCCGATCCGCCTACGCGACCGGGCCCTGCCGCGCGGATGGCGGCGCGGCGCGGCACCTTGATGCACAAGCTGATCGAGCGGCTGCCCGAACTTGATCCTGATGCGCGCGCTGGATCGGCTGCGATCTGGCTGGAGCGGATGGCTGCAGAGTTTTCGGCTGAGGAGCGCAGCGCGATGGCTGAGGCGGCGCTTGCCGTGCTGGCGGAACCCGTGTGGGCCGAGGTTTTTGGTCCTGGTTCGCTTGCCGAAGTGCCGATCGCGGCAGTGGTCGGCGAGCGCGTGATCAGCGGAACGCTGGACCGATTGCTGCTGCAGGAGGGCCGTGTGCGCTTGGTGGATTTCAAGACGGACCGGCGCCCCCCTCTGTCGCTGGAGACAATTCCGCCGTCCAGCTTGCGCCAGATGGCGGCTTATGTCGCGGCACTGGAGACGATCTATCCGGGGCGAAACATCGAAGCCGCACTGCTCTACACGCACACGCCGCAGCTCTTCGTTATCCCGGATGCCGTGATCGCGGCGCACAAGCCTGCCCTTCAGGCCCCGCAGGAAACCTTTACTCCCTGATTCCTTGCGCGCGACGCGAGACCGCTTACATATCGATCCAACCTCAAGGAGTTTACTGCAATGGCGACCAAAGCCGTGACCGATGCCAGCTTCGCAACCGATGTTTTGGGAGCCGACAAGCCCGTCCTCGTCGATTTCTGGGCCGATTGGTGCGGCCCGTGCAAGATGATCGGGCCGGCGCTTGAAGAGATCTCTGACGAGCTCGCCGACAAGGTTTCCATCGTGAAGATGGACATCATGGAAAACACGACTGTGCCCGGCGAAATCGGCGTTCAGTCGATCCCGTTGCTGATCCTCTTCAAGGACGGCAAGGCCGTGGCGCAGAAGCTGGGTGCCGCGCCAAAGAGCCAGCTCAAGGGCTGGCTTGAGAGCGTGCTCTAAAAAGGGCTTTATTGTCGGTTGGCAAGTTCGGGGCAGGGTGCAAGATTGCATGGCACCCTCGCTCTGGAGCCTTGCCCCATGCCAACCCTGATTGCCCACCGGTTTGCCCTGTCCTGCGCGGCAAGCCTGCTCGCCGTTTCCGCATCACTTCCTGCTCGGGCCGCGCCTGATGGGGAAAACGCAGTTATCGCGCGGATCATCGATGAGGGCATGAACCGCAGCGAAGCGATGCCCACGGCCTCGGCGCTGATGGACCGAATTGGCCCGCGGCTCACAAATTCGGAAAACATCCGCAAGGCTCAGACCTGGGCGATGGAGCAACTGCGCAAGCAAGGTCTCGCCAACGTTCATGCCGAGCAGTTCGATTTCGGGCTCGGCTGGAACCTCGACAGCTATTCTGTCGCGATGACGTCTCCGCGGCCGCTGGCGTTGACTGCTATTCCGGTGGCTTGGTCGCCGCCGACAGCGGGAACCCTTCACGCATCCGTGGTGATCGCCCCGATGTCGCGCGAGGAGCACTTCGCCGAATGGAAAGGCAAGCTGGCAGGCAAGATCGTGCTCGTTTCGCTGCCTGGCGAGACAAGCGAGAGCAAGGACCCGCCGTTCGAGCGGCTGAGCGATGCGAAGATTGCCGATCTGGATAATTTTACCAAGCCGGTGTTCGATCCCGATGCGGCTGCCTTGCAAGTGCGCAACCGTGCGTTTCAAGGCAAGCTGGCGGCGTTTTTGAAGGCTGAGGGCGCGCTGGCGCTGGTCAAGATGAGCTACCGCGACGGAAAGCTCGTCCACGGCGAGGGCTATGATTTCCAACCGGGGCAGACACTGGCTGTGCCCGCTGTCGAACTGGCGCAGGAGGACTACCGCCGTCTGGTCCGGCTCGCGAAGACCGGTGCTGCACCCGAGATCGATATCGCGATTGCCGCGCGTTACGACAGCGGCGACTTGCGGTCGGCAAACGTGATCGCCGAAATCCCGGGCAGCGACCCCAAAGCAGGCTATGTCATGGCCGGGGCGCACTTTGACAGCTGGATCGCGGGCGACGGGGCCAATGACAACGGTGCGGGCAGCGTGACGGTGATCGAGGCGGCACGCCTGATCGCCAAGCTGGGCATCAAACCCAAACGCACCATCCGCTTCGCGCTGTGGACCGGAGAGGAACAGGGCCTGCTCGGCAGCCGCGCCTATATCGAGCAGCATCTGGCGACCCGGCCGGTCGATCCCGCGCTCAAGGGCTACGATTCCTACGTCGCTTGGCGCAATGCCTTCCCGATCACGCCCAAGCCAGAATACGGCCAGCTCAAGGCCTATTTCAACATGGACAACGGCTCGGGCCGGTTCCGGGGCCTCTACACCGAAGGCAACCTCGGCGCGGACAAGCTGCTTGGTGAATGGCTGGCGCCCTTCAACATGCTCGGCGCGAACAAGCTGGTGGCGAGCAAGACCGGGGGAACCGACCACGTTTTCATGCAGGCCATCGGTCTGCCCGGCTATCAGTTCATTCAGGACCCGCTCGACTATGGCAGCCGTGTCCACCACTCCAGCCTCGATACGATCGACCACATGCGCGCCGATGATATGCGGCAGGCGGCGGTGATCATGGCAGGAATGCTGTGGCAGGCGGCCAACAGTGAGAAGGAACTGCCGCGCGCCGTGCTCCCGACGCAGCCTGCGCCGACCGATCCGTTCAAGGTGCGCGATCCGGCGCAGTGACGGGCTAGTCGGCAGCGCTTCTCATCACAAATTGAGCAAACAAGGCGGGCGAGGAGGCGGCGAAGAGCCCCTTCTGCCCGTGCTGGTCGGTGCGATAGGGCGAGCCGTCCGGCCGCGCCGCCATGCCGCCCGCTTCGTTGACGAATAGTACGCCCGCCGCATGATCCCACGGCAAGGTGCGCTCGAATACCGAGATGTCATTCACGCCGAGGACAAGGCGTGGATACTGCTCGGCCGCACAGCGCGGAATGTCGACGAGCGTATAATAGGGGGCGATCCGCGCCTGCACGGCCGCGCGGGCGGCGGGATCGAGAAATACAGTGCTGATGGCGGCGATGGGCGGGGTCTCGCCCGTGGGCCGCGCGCTGACCTTCTCCCCGTTCACGAAGGCACCTTTGCTTTTGTGGGCGATGCACAGTCGGTCGTTCAACGGGTCGTAGATCCAGCCAGACTGCGTCTCGCCGCCATCACTGAGCGCGAGGATGATCCCAAATGGAGGCATGCCGGCAGCAAAATTGTTGGTGCCGTCGACCGGATCGATGATCCAGCATAGCCCGGTATCCATTCGCGCCGCCAGTGCAGGATCGGCATGCACCGCTTCCTCGCCGACGATAGCGGCCTCGGGCAGGAGCAGCGCGAGCCCCTCTGCCAGCATGACCTCGGCCTCGGTATCGGCGATGGTCACCATGTCGTTGGCCGCCTTGGCAATCACTTCGTGCGTGGCGAGAGTCTGGTAGCGCGGCAGGATGACCTCGCCGGAAACGCGGCGCAAAAGTGCGGCGATGGCGGCATCGAGTGCGGTCATGTGAGCGGGATCATCACGGTTTCAGCATATCCTGGGCGGAGCCGAAGGCGGGCATACCATTCGGCGAGATGCGGCAAGTCTGGCCGCGGGATGGGCAGGGTGTAGAACGTGTGGGCATATACCCCCATCGGGATATCCGCGATGCCGAACCGCTTGCCCGAAAGCCATGGGCGGGTGGCCAATTCAGCATCGAGCAGGGCCATCATGGCGCACGAGGCCTCCGCTGAGCGGGCAACGGCGGGTTCACTGCCAACTTTGCCCTGCCGGACGCAGCCCAGAAACGCATCGCGCTGCGCATCGGCGAAGTGGAATTGCCAATCCATCCACTTGTCGCCCAAGGCACGCTCGGCAGGATCGGAACTGCGGAAATCGGGCGCATGGGCATCAGCGAGATAACGGAGGATCGCGTTTGATTCCCACAGGACGAGGCCGTTGTCCTCGATGGTGGGGATCATGCGGTTGGGGTTCATCGCCAGATACCCCGGCGTGAACCCGAACGACCCGCCCATATCGATCCGGCGGTGGACCAAGCCCATTTCGATCACCGCCCAGGCGATTTTCTTGACGTTGTGCGAGTTGAGGCGGCCCCAGATGGTGATCATGGGCCGGCTCAGCTGCGATAGTCGGCGTTGATTGCGATGTATCCGTGGGTGAGGTCACAGGTCCACACAGTCGCGGTGCCTTCGCCAAGCCCGAGATCGACTTCGATAGTGATCTCCTGGCCTTTGAGATGCGCGGCCACCGGAGCCTCGTTGTAGTCGGGCAGGGGCTGGCCTTCGCGCGCGGCCCACACGCCGCCAAAGCCGATGGAGAGGCGGTCGCGGTCGGCCGGTTCGCCCGCCTTGCCGACGGCCATGACTACGCGGCCCCAATTGGCGTCCCCGCCGGCAATCGCAGTCTTGACCAGCGGCGAGTTCGCGATGGCGAGACCTACACGGCGGGCGCTGTCGTCACTCACTGCGCCCGAGACGGTGACGGCGATGAACTTTTGGGCGCCCTCGCCATCACGCACGACAAGATGGGCAAGCTGACGACAGACATCGTGGAGCGCGGCGGCGAAGGCGTCTGCGCCGGAGCTGTCGAATGAAACGAGCGGCACATTGCCTGCCTTGCCGGTGGCGAAAGCGAGCACCGTGTCGCTGGTCGAGGTGTCGCTGTCGACCGTGATGCATGAGAAGGTGCGCTGGTTGGCGTCGGACAAGCAGGCCTGCAGGAAGGCCGGATCGATTGCTGCATCTGTAAAGATGTAGCCGAGCATGGTCGCCATATCGGGCGCGATCATGCCGCTGCCCTTTATGATCGCAGCAAGCTGGACTTTGACACCGCCGACCATTGCGCTGGCGGTGGCGCCCTTCGCAAAAGTGTCGGTGGTGCCGATGGTGTTTGCAGCCTCTTCCCAAGAGCAGGGCTGAGCCAGAAGCGCTGCCTCGATTCCGGCGCGTGCCTTGTCCTTGGGGAGCGGCACGCCGATCACGCCCGTGGAGGAGACGAACACTTGCTCGCGTGGGCAGGCGAGGTGCGCGGCGACCTGGCCCATGATCGCCTCCACCGCCTCGCGTCCCCGGTAACCGGTGAAGGCATTGGAATTGCCCGCATTGACCACCAGCGCCCGAGCTTGGCCTTGCGCCACGTTCAGACGGCCAAGCTCGACTTCGGACGAGCAACACACATTGCGCGTGAACACCCCGGCCACTGCCGTGCCCTCGGCGAGTTCGACATAAGTCAGATCGCAGCGGCCCCAGTCCTTATATCCGGCGCGGGCAATGCGCGGTGTGGTTCCGGCAATCACGGGAAGCGCGGAGAAGGGCTGGGCGAGGGGGGAGCGGGCTTCGGACATGGAGAGCGCCCTAGCGCGGCGGCGCGGGGGCTTCAATCGCGGGGTATCAAGTCTTGTCGGCAGAGCCCCGCCTTTTCACCATGGACGTCGGCGGGAAAAGTTCCTATCTGGCCGGGTGATGCGCCTTCTGCTCGTTCTTTTGGCCCTTTTGTCCGGTCTTTCGCTTTCCGAAGTGGCGGTTGCGTCCTCGCGCGCGGAAGTGGCGGGCGTGGCGTCTGCGGCAACGGTCGCGGTCACGCAGGAACACAAGGCCTGCACGGGCGATAGCAAGGTCCAGCAGCCCACCGGACAGACCAAGCTTGCCCGCGCTGAGCCGCTGCCCCAGCCGGCGCATGTCCGCGCCTGCAGCATCCGGATTCCGGATCGCCCGCGCGAATAGCGCCGAGGCTTCACACCGTTTTCGCGGTCCGCCCCGGTGCGTGATCGCTTGCTTCGCGCCATCCGCGCGCACCCCCTATCACAACAGGAATCCAGCCATGTTCGGCGCCATTGCCAAGACCATTTTTGGTTCGTCCAACGATCGCTACGTCAAATCGCTCGACAAGATCGTGCGCCAGATCGGGGCGTTCGAGCCGGCGATGCAGGGGCTCACCGATGATGAGTTGCGCGGCCAGACGACCAAGCTGCGCGGCCTGCTGGAGTCTGGCAAAACGCTCGACGACATTCTGCCCGAAGCCTTCGCCACGTGCCGCGAAGCCTCGCGCCGCGTACTTGGCATGCGCCACTTTGATGTGCAGATGATCGGCGGCATCGTGCTCCACCGCGGCGAGATCGCGGAAATGCGCACGGGCGAGGGCAAGACGCTGGTGGCGACGCTGGCCTCCTATCTCAACGCGATCGAGGGCAAGGGCGTCCACGTTGTCACGGTCAACGACTACCTTGCCAAGCGCGAC
>CANFIV010000055.1 GCA_947446935.1 Sphingomonadaceae bacterium
AAGCCTGCCGCCTTTTGGTAAGCGAGCATGAACGCCGCGCGTTCCTCCGCCGGGATGACCGCGTCGATATCGTCGAACTGCCCGCCGCAGCGCTCGTCGACCATATTGAGCAGGCCGAACGGCCCCGCCCCCCGGTTGCGCATCGCGACTTGCCCGATTGGCCCACACAGCTGCGCATCGAACGCAGCAAGGCTCGCCGCGGTCAAACCCTGCTCGGTCATGATCCGCCCCAGCACCCGCGCATCGATGATCGCCTGCGACGCACCGTTGGAGCCGGTGGGATACATCGGATGCGCCGCATCGCCGATCAGCAGGACCGGCCCGTCCGCCCAGGTCGGCAGAGGATCGCGGTCGATCATCGGGTTTTCATAGGCCAGATCAGACTTCGCCAGCAGCGCGGGCAAATCGAGCCAGTCGTAGACGAAGCCCTCGAACTCATGCGCGAACTCAGAGAGCTCCACCGGTCGGAACCAGCCCGCCTTGGTCCAGTCATGGTCGCTGTCAAAGGTCTGCTCGGCGATCCAGTTGATATCGGCCAAGCCTTCCGCATCGGGGTGCGAGATCGGATAGAGCACCACCCGGTGCCGGCTCGTGCCCAGCCCCACGAACGAGGATCCGCTGCGAATCGGCACGCCCCTTGCCGTCCCGCGCCACATGATCGTGCCGCCCCAGTGGATCGGCGGCTGATCGGGATGCATCTGCGCCCGGATCGCAGAATGAATGCCATCTGCGCCGATCAACAGCGCGCCGCTGCGTTCCTCGGTCACGCCATCGGCCCGCTCCACTAGCGCGATGACGGTGCCGTCCGCTTCCTTGCGGTAGCCAGAAACTTTGCACCCCAGCCGCACCGCATCTGGCCCCAGCCGCTCCAGCACCGTGCGGTAGAGCAGCATATGGAACTGCCCGCGATGCACGGCATACTGGTGCCAGCGATAGCCAGCGAGCTTCCCGCGCGGCTCGGCATAGATGTCCTTGCCGTTCAGCCCCACCAGCGCCCACTCGCGCGCCGGAATGCCGACGGCATCGAGTTCGGCCTCACCGATCCCGATATCTTCCAGCTCGCGCACCGCATTCGGCTGCAGGTTGATCCCCACCCCCAGCGGCTTCAGTTCGCGCACGCTCTCCAGCACCGTGCAGCGCACGCCGATCTGGTGCAGCGTCAACGCAAGCACGAGCCCGCCAATGCCGCCGCCCGCAATCAACACTTCATTCTCGGGCATCCGCATTCCCGTTCGTTGCTTGTTTTCCTGCCGCTACAGCCGGGCCAGACGCCGTGCAACGCCGCTCACTTGTCTGCACTGTAGACCGGCACCGTATCGGACAGCGGATCGAGCCGCACTGTGAGCGCGACGCCCGCTGCCAGCGACAGCAGCACGGCCGCCGCCACGCGCGGTCTTCGTGCCAAGCCCGGGCCACAGCGGCAGCACCGCCATCGCCGCCACCGCGAGCGGCAGCACCGCCGCCACTGGCAGTTTCGGTCCGACGCCTTGCATTACCTGATGCCCGAGCGCGATCATGTACCCGCCAACCAGCGCCGCCGCGATCACTGCCAGTCCCCGCGCCGAAAAGGCAGAGCCGTGCCCCACCACCGCCAATGCGGCAATCGCCAGCGCCGCCAGCAGCACCGGCAGAACCACGACATAGGCCGCAGTCGGCGCCATCGCCTGCCCGGCAACCGCCAGCGCAAGGATCGGCAGCGCCGCGCCCGCCAGACCGGCGGGACTGCTCTTCCAAGCCCCCATTGTCAGCAGGAACGCCGCAAGTCCGCCCGCCAGCGCCATAGCCTCCAGCCGCGGGATCGCCGCCAGCCGGTCATAGTAGTTGGCCTCGCCGGGCGCGAGCGAGAGGCGGTTGATGCCATAGAGCACCACCCCCGCCAGCACGATCAGCCCAAGCATCCGTCCTGTTCCGGCCGCCGTCGCCCGCCAATCCGGCTGACGCAGCGCTGCAATGCCAAGGCCCACCGCCGCAAACGCCACCATGATCCACCCTGCCCACGCCGGGTAGACCACCAGCACGACCCCAAAGGCATCGAAAAACACCACGTCCGCCGTGCGGACCGGCAGCGGTTCGCCGCTGAGCAGGTCACGGGTCAGGTCCAGCACTTGTGCGCCCATATCCTGAAGCGCCCCCTGATCAATCGCATCCGGGGTCGCCTTGGGGGAATGGTAAAGTTGCGGCCGCCCGATAAAGGCGAAGTTGTAACCGGTGTAAGGCCCCGTCCGGGCTTCGGTGAGGTCGGTATCGTTGGGCAGCACTTTGTAGATATACACGCCAAGCGACGAGCCCGCCGGACGCGCAATACTGCGCGCCACTCTGGCGATTGCCGCGCCATTCTCCGGTGAAGTTTCGAACAGCGTTGTCCTGCCCCCGCCGCCGCGTGCCTCGACATTGATCACTGCGCCCACATGCGCGCGCAGCGGATCGGCGGTGAAGAAATGGTGCGCGCCGTCGAGCCCCAGCTCCTCGCCGTCGGTAAACAGCACGATCAGATCGCGCGCTGGCGGCCCTCCGGCCCGCACCGCGCGCACCGTCTCAAGCAGCGCGGAGACCCCTGCCGTGTCGTCAGCGGCGCCGGGCGATCCGCCCACAGTGTCATGGTGCGCCATCAGCAAAACGGCGGGCACGTTGCGGTCCCTGCCGGGCAGCACGCCGATCACATTTGTGAGCGTGGGCGCAAGGACCTTGTTGCCGCTCCACCATGCCAGGCGCGCGGCACTCGCCTGTGTTGCGGTGAACGGTGTCTCGTGCACCTCCATACCCATCGCCTGCAGCCGCCGAGCGAGATGCGCGCGCACAGCAGCATCCTCGGGCGAGGCAGCCAGGTGGGGCCTTGCGGCGATCACCCGCACGTCGGCCATGGCCCTGGCTGCGGAAAAAACCTGAGGCGGGCTGCCAGCGCCGAGCGGCGCGGGCGGCGTGGTCGCCCTGATCCCGAGCAGCACCGCGAACATCAGCGCGGCGATCAGATACAGCGACTTGCCCATGCAATCTCCAGCGGCTTTGCATGCCCTGATGGGGCCCGTGAGGCCCCTTCCGCAAGCCCCAAAAGGCAGCCTTCCCGGCCGAATCCGCGATCCAATCGTTAGGTTTTGTTAACCAAGCCTCATTACCTTTGATCCGTAATCACCGAATGTCCCTCAAAATACCGGAGTGGCTGCTTGTTCATTTCCAGGTCTCTAGAGCCGCACGAGGACCACTCGGCAACTTTCGCCGCGATCCGATCGGAGCTGCGTGATGCCGACGGCACGCCGCTCACCGCACTGCTCAAGGATCTGAAGCCGGACTATGGCCGGGTCTGGCGCGATATCGGGCTCGGCTATCTCGGGCTCCTGTGGTCCTGCGCCGGGGCGGTGTGGTTCGCGCGGATGGGCTTGCCCGGAGCAGTACTTGCGGTCATTTTCGGTGCAGGCGGGATCGGATTCTGGGTCGCCTATATTCTGCTGTTCATCCACGAGGCTGCGCACGCCAATCTCGCCTCCACCCGCAAGACCAGCGACTTGTTATGCGATCTGTTCGTCGGCTGGATAATCGGCTCGAGCGTGCGCAAGTACCGCAAGGTCCACTTCGAACACCACCGCGCCTTCGGCACGACTGGCGATGCCGAGAACACCTATTTCCATGCGTTGAACCTGGCATTTGTCCTCAAGGCGCTGACCGGATGGCGCGTGGTCGAAGTGCTCGCCGCGCGCGCTCGGCTAACCGCGCCCAAGACCAAATCCGGCACCGCCACCACCGAGGGCGCTTACCGCGACCGGATCGTGCTCCTCGGGGGCATCACCGCACATATCGCCATTCTCGCCGCGCTGTTCGCACTAGGCGGTTGGGCGGCTGGGCTTGCCTGGATCGCCGGAGTTGGCGTGGTATTTCCGTTTTTCGGGGCGCTGCGCCAGTTGCTTGAACACCGCTCGCTCGAAGCGCGCGGACAGGTAGATTACCGCCAGGTCGATCACGGTGGCTACACGCGCATGTTCGGCAAGGACCTTGTCGCCCGCACGTTCGGTGCCGCGGGGTTCAACCGGCACCTGCTCCACCACTGGGAGCCGCAAGTGTCCTATACCTGCTTCGATGCGCTGGAGGACATCTTTGAGCGCACTGGCATGGGTCCGGCCATGGACGCCCGACGGACCACTTATGGCGCTGCCTTCCGCGCGCTTTACAACCGTCGCTGAAAGAGTGCCCGGAATGAACGCCCCCGCCCTGTTCCCCGAACTCGCCCAGCAGGCCGGCGCACCCGCATGCCCGCTCTGCGGCACCCACGAAACGCGCTTCCACGCCAAGGCGCACGATATCGAATACTGCACCAGCAGCGACATCTACACGTGGCAAGGCTGCGATGGTTGCGGCGTGCTGTTCCTCGATCCCATGCCGGTGGACAAGCTGGGCGAGATCTACCCGGCGAACTACTACTCGTATGGTGAAGGCAAGCCCTCAGCCGTCCAGAAGATCAAGGAAGCGCTCGACCGGAAGCGCTTCAAAGGCCTGCTTGCGGCCATTCCGGGCCAAAGCCTTTCTGTGCTCGACATCGGCGGCGGCAGCGGCTGGCTGCTCGATATGGTGAAAAACGCAGACCCGCGCGTGAAGGATACCACAGTCGTCGATCTCGACGCCGGAGCCGCCGAACTTGCGCGCGCCAAAGGTCACACATTCGTGCAGGGCCGCATCGAGGATGCCCCACTCGACACGAAATTCGATTTCATCCTCATGCTCAACCTGATCGAGCATGTCGCCGATCCGCGCGCGATGCTGACCAAAGTGCGTGGCCTGCTCAAGCCCGGCGGCCAGTTGTTTATCAAGACGCCCAATTTCGATTCGCTCGATGCACGCCTGTTCCGCCACCGCTCGTGGGCCGGCTTCCACACCCCGCGCCATTTCGTCCTGTTCCAGCGCAGCAGCCTGGAGGCGCTGTGCCGCGATTGCGGGCTTGAACCCCAATCCTTCAGCTACACACAGGGCGCACCGTTCTGGAGCGTCTCGCTCCTCGATGAACTGCGGCGGCTCGGCCTCGTAAAGATCACAGCGGAACGCCCGGCTGTCGCGCATCCGCTGATCCCGGCCCTTCAGGCACTCAGCGCCGCGTTCGACTTCTTGCGCCGCCCGTTCGCGCCGCTCAGCCAGATGGAACTGGTAGCGCGACCTGTGGGATAAGTCCGATCTATTCATAAGACACACTAATACTGCACTTAAGCCTTTTGGGCACACTGGCAAAGCCGGGCCAACGCTTCTAAAGCGCGGGGACTGATTCCGTCCCGTTCAGGAAACCCCGCTTCCCCATGCGTATTGCGATTGCCTCGGATCACGCCGCGTTCGACCTCAAGGCCGAACTTGGCGCCCATATCACCAGCCTCGGCCACGAACTGATCGACCTTGGGCCGGCCACTGCCAGCAGCGTCGATTATCCCGATTATGGCTACAAGCTGGCAGAAGCCGTGGCCTCGGGTGTGGCGGAACGAGGCGTTGCGCTGTGCGGTTCGGGCATTGGCATTTCCATCGCGGTCAACCGCAACCCGGCGCTGCGCTGCGCGCTGGTGAGCGAGCCGCTCTCGGCCGCGCTCTCGCGTTCGCATAACGATGCCAATGCCATCGCGATGGGCGCACGTCTCGTCGGCCCCGAAATGGCAAAAGCCTGCCTTGAGGCTTTCCTCGCGGGCGAATTTCTCGGCGGCCGCCATACCGGCCGTGTCGACAAGCTTTCCAATCCCACCCTGTAAAGGAGCCCTGCCCATGAACGCTGCCACCGCCCCCGTGCAGGAAATTCGGAAAGCCGGGTTCTTCACCGAACACCTCGCCGCTGCCGATCCCGAAGTATACGCCGCCATCCGCGGTGAACTCGCACGCCAGCAGACCAAGATCGAGCTGATCGCCTCGGAAAACATCACCAGCCTTGCCTGCCTGGAGGCGGCCGGCTCGGTCTTCACCAACAAGTACGCTGAAGGCTACCCGGGCAAGCGCTACTACGGCGGCTGCGAATATGCCGATGTGGTCGAAACGCTTGCGATCGAGCGCGCCAAGGCGCTGTTCGGCAGCGAATTCGCCAATGTGCAGCCCAATTCGGGCAGCCAGATGAACCAGGCCGTCTTCCTCGCGTTGCTCGAGCCGGGTGACAGCTTCATGGGCCTCGATCTCAATTCGGGCGGCCACCTCACCCACGGCTCGCCGGTCAACATGAGCGGCAAGTGGTTCAAGCCAATCCCCTACGGCGTGCGCCGCGAGGATCACCAGATCGACATGGACGAGGTCCGCCGCCTCGCCCACGAGCACAAGCCCAAGCTCATCATTGCGGGCGGCACCGCCTATTCGCGGGTGTGGGATTGGGAAGCCTTCCGCACCATCGCCGACGAGATCGGCGCGTGGCTGCTGGTCGACATGTCGCACATCTCCGGCCTCGTCGCAGGCGGCGCGCACCCCTCGCCGATCCCGCACGCGCACGTCACCACGACCACCACGCACAAGTCGCTGCGCGGCCCCCGCTCAGGCGTGATCCTCACCAATGACGAGGCACTCGCCAAGAAGATCAACATGGCAGTGTTCCCCGGCATGCAGGGCGGGCCGCTCGTCCACATCATCGCGGCCAAGGCGGTTGCCTTTGCCGAGGCGCTGAAGCCTGAATTCAAGGCCTATGCCCACCAGGTCGTCGCCAATGCCCGCGCGCTGTCCAGCAGCCTGCAAGAGGCTGGCCTCGGCATCGTCTCGGGCGGTACGGACAACCACTCGATGCTGGTGGACCTGACGCCCAAGGATGTGACCGGCAAGGCCGCTGAAAAGGGCCTCGATCGCGCCTGGCTCACCTGCAACAAGAACGGCATCCCGTTTGACACGCGCTCGCCCTTCGTCACCTCGGGCATCCGCCTCGGAACGCCAGCCGGCACCACCCGCGGCTTCCGCGAGGCCGAGTTCCGCCAGATCGGCCAGCTGATCGCCGAAGTGGTCGATGGCCTTTCGCGCAACGGCGATGCAGGCGATGGTCAGATCGAAGAAGCCGTCCGCGCCCGTGTCGAAGCCCTTTGCGCTGGTTTCCCGATTTATCCGGAGATGTGATCATGGCCGAAAACAACGATCTCGCTGCCCGTGCGCAAGCCGAAATCAGCGCCATGGCCCGCGAAGGCATGGACCACCCCTCGACCAAGCCGGTGCTGATCGGTGCCGGCGTTGGCGCGGTTGCGGGTGCCCTGTTGCCGTTCGTGTCGCTGCCGCTCGGCCTCGCGGTCGGCGCCGGTTACGCCTTCTGGCAGAGGATCAAAAAGTAACCGAATGCGCTGCCCCTTCTGCGCCCATGATGAAAGCCAGGTAAAGGACAGTCGGCCGAGCGAGGACAACACCTCGATCCGCCGGCGCCGTCAGTGCGAGGGCTGCGGCGCGCGCTTCACCACGTTCGAGCGAGTGCAATTGCGCGAGGTGATGGTGGTCAAGAGCGGCGGCGCCGGAGTCGAGCCGCGCCGCGAACCCTTCGACCGCTCCAAGATCGAGCAATCCGTCGCGCTCGCCTGCCGCAAGCGTGCGATCGCGCAGGAACGCATCGACCGCCTCGTCTCGGGCATCCAGCGTCAGATCGAGACCATGGGCGATGCCGAGGTCGAGACCCGCCAGATCGGCGAGATGGTCATGGAAGGCCTGCGCCAGCTCGACAGCGTCGCCTATATCCGCTTCGCCAGCGTCTACCGCGATTTCACCGAAGCCCGCGATTTCGAGGAATTCGCCAGCTCCGTGCGCGAGGTGGGCGGGACGTGAGCGAGGCCAGTATCAGCCCGATAATCGTCCTTGTCCGCCCCCAACTCGGTGAGAACATCGGCAAAGCCGCCCGCGCCATGCTCAATTTCGGGCTCACGCGCCTGCGCCTCGTCACCCCGCGTGATGGCTGGCCCAATCCATCGGCCGGCCCCGCCGCCGCAGGTGCCGACATCGTGCTGGCGAACGCCGAAGTCTATGAGAGCCTCGCCGAAGCTGTCGCCGATTGCGCGCATGTCTATGCAACCACGGTGCGCAAGCGCGGCGTGTCCAAGCCGGTGCTCACCCCCGAGGCCGCCGCGAAGGAGGCCGCTACAGCTGTCGGCGGCACCGCCTTCGTGTTCGGCCCCGAACGGTCCGGCCTCGAAACAGACGACGTCGCCCTCGCCCGTGCGATCATCACCGTGCCGGTCAACCCCGAGTTCGGCTCGCTCAATCTCGCGCAAGCGGTTG
>CANFIV010000056.1 GCA_947446935.1 Sphingomonadaceae bacterium
ACTGGAACGCGCCGGGGTGACGATTGTCAGGGCCGATCTGCCGGGTCTGGCGGAACTCATCGAGGCGATTACCTTGACGGTGCAGATCCACGATGTGGTGCCCTCGCTCAGGCGTTGGCTGGCCGCATCCGGGGCGAGCATTACCTATGAAGCACTGCATGCCGAAGTCAGCCCCGATGTGAAGGCCCTGCTCGAGGCCTTCGCCGTGCCGAGTGCGCCAAGAGCCATTCCGGAAGAGGTCTATGCGGCCGCGATCACCCTCCACCTGCCCGCGCTCAAAGCCCTGTTCGCAAAGTGGTTCGCCGAAAACCGGGTCGATGCCATGCTGCTCCCCGCGACCAGAATGCGGGCAACCCAGATCGGCGAAGACAGCACGGTGAGTATTGCGGGCAATGACGTGCCGTTCGCATCCGCGATCTCACGTAACATCGCGCCGGGCAGCACCGCTGGCCTTCCGGGGCTTGTGCTGCCCGCCGCGTTGATTGGCGGCCTGCCGGTTGCGATCGAACTGGACGGTCCTGCAGGCAGCGATCGAAAGCTGCTGGGCATCGGGCTTGCGGTAGAGGCCCTGCTTGGGCCTTTGCCCCCGCCTCCAGCGATCAGTGCGGGGTGAACAGCGCTTTCTTGAGGACGACGTGCACGCCCTTGTTGCGATCGACAAGCTCGGTCACTTCCACGTCTCCCGCCACGCTCATCAGCATATAGGCATCGTCGCGCGACATGCCTTTCGCCGTCACCAAAAAGTCGAGCATATTGCGCAAGGCCTTTCGCGTCGCGTTGCTCAAATCGTCGTCAAAACCCATCGCGATATAGGCATCGAGCGTCTCGGCGCGCGGATAGTTTGATTTCAGGCCCTTGTGCAGGATGAATTCAAACGTCCCAATCAGCGAGGTTTCGAGTGCGGTGATATCGACCTCGCCGTTGCCTTGCGCCGCGTGCCCATCACCGACCTGAAACAGTGCGCCCGGCGCATGGACGGGCAGGAACAGCGTGGTCCCGGCGACCAGCGCCTTGTCGTCCATGTTGCCGCCATTGATGTTGGGCGGCGCTGAATCGTAGCGGCCAAAGCCCGGCGGCGGTGCCACGCCCACGCTCCCGAAGAACGGATGCAGCGGCACTTCGATGCCGGGCGCGAATTGCGCAGTCATACGCTGCCGGTCGAGCGGGATGATGCGCATGCGCGAATAGGGGAAATCGTCGGTCAGGAAGCCGGTGCCGACCCCGAAGGCGTTGTAGGAATAGGGGATCGCCAGATCGATCTTGTGGATGCGCACCTCCAGCGTATCGCCCGGCTCTGCCCCCTCGATCGCGATCGGACCGGTTAGGATGTGGCCACCGGGCCCGCGCGCGGCAGCCGGCACGCCGTCGAACACCGCACGCAGCGCCGGCTCTACATCTTGAGGCGCAACGCCTGCCTTTTCGAGGCGTGTGGGGCTGCTGGTCAGCAATGTGTGGATCACAACTGTGTCGCCGGATTGGATCGTCAAGACCGGCTTGTCCGTGGCATCGTAATGCCCCCAAGCGACCGTCTGGGGTGTGGCCTGAAGTTCATAAGTCTTGGCAGCTGCCGGGGCGGCAAAGGCTATCGCTGCGAGCACTATCAAACGCATCAGGCATTCCTTCATCTCAGTTCCAAGCCGTTTGGTCGGGTTTGACCAGCTTAAAATCAAGCCAATGCAGTGCCCGCCCAGCAATTTTCGCAGTTCCAATGTGCTCCGCTGGTTAGACGGACCCGTCCGCTGCCGTGATAGGTCGCGCAGAGCTTTGCCAAGTCCAGCTTTCCCTGAAAAGGCAGCCATGAAAGCTGACCACAACGTCTCAGGAGCGTCTGGCAGCAACCGACCAACTGAAGCCGTTCTGCTGCAGGTACTTGGATGTCAGTGCACGCCGGAACCGGTCGTTGGCATATGTCTGAGCATCCGAGCAGAAGGCGCCGTTAAACCGGTCCCTCCTAAGCTGTCGAATGTTCGTCGAGCGAACCGGCTTCGCCGGCCAGCTGAGCCCAGTAATGGAACAAACGATATTATGAGCTGTCCCCCGGTTGGACGACGAACGGTTGCTGTCTCAGCGAAAGGCTCCGCTGCGAACTGGCCGGCATCGTTCTGCTGGAGTTCCAGTCTGGGTATCAGTTGGCGGCCAGCAAGCGCCTCATGCTTTCAACCACCGTGCCAGTGTCGAGCGGTTTGACCAGGACTGGCACCGCAGCCATGTAGTCGGGCAACTGACTGGAGTCATATCCCGTCGCAACAACGAACGGGATTCCCAGCTCTGTCAGAGCTCTCGCCACCGGGAGAGCGCTCTCCCCCCGCAACGAGGCGTCAAGTATGGCGCCGTCGCAGCAGTCCGGGATGCTCAGCTGGTCGAGCGCTTGAGACACGGTCTGGCAAGGTCCGATTACCTCGAACCCTCCCGCCTCAATAGCGTCGGCGACCAGCATGGCGATCAAGACTTCGTCTTCGATGACAAGAATGCGATGCCTCATCCGAAACACGCGCAATTCGGCAACGCGTTCATGCTGCGTTTTCGATCACATTCTCGAGCGCACAGTCGAGCTGCCACGTAAAACCTGACGGTTTGAAACTCGATATGACTTCGCCGTCGAGGCTCAGCATCACCATTCTGCCAATGACACTGGAGCCGAACCCAAAGCTTTCCGGCGGAACCACCAGTGGGCCATCTGACTCAGTCCAGAACATCATGAAGCGGTCCGCCGGGATACCCGGGACACGGTGCCAGCCGATCGCTATTCGCCCCGTCTCGTTGGACAAGGCGCCGTACTTGCTCGCATTCGTGGCGAGCTCATGCAGGGCCATCCCGATCGTTTGCACCGCTGCGGATGACAAGAAAACCTCGTCGCCACTCATGATGATCCGGTCGCAGAACAGGTCGCGGAAATGATTGAGCTGGGCACGGACAAGGGCTTCCACCTGCACGCCCTTCCATTCGCTCCTCACCAGCACGTCCTGACCGGCCGCCAAAGCCTGGATGCGAGCCGAGAACGATTTCATGAATTCCGCGCTGTCCTTGGCGCGGGTATGATGCGCCACCGACATCACCACGCTCAGCATGTTTTTCGCGCGATGGTTGATCTCGCCCATCAGCAGCATGACGTGGTTTTCGCGGTTCTTCTGCTCGGTGATATCCAGGTTGGTCCCGAGCACCCACTCGGTTGTTCCATCGGGCCCGGCCCGCGCCACTTCCACAGCACGCAGATGGCGAATGCTGCCGTCATCGGGCCGGCGGATGCGGAACTCCCGTTCGCTGGCACCGCAAGTGCGCATGGTCTCCTGAAGGATGTCGTTCTGGGCAGACGCGTCGTCGGCATGAACGCTGCCGATGTAATCGTCATACCGGACCGTTCCATCTGCCGAAGGCGCAATGCCATAGAGGTCGAACATCGTGCTGTCCCAGCGCACGTCGCCTGTCGCGATATTCCATTGCCAGAGCCCGATCCCGGCGGTCTGCGTCGCCAGGTGGGTCTTGACCTCGCTTTCCACCAGTGCGTCCATCGCGGCCTTGCGCTCGGAGTCGCGGAGTTCGAGTTCGTCGACCATCTGCTCCTTCGCGACGGCGAGCTTCCGGTTGATCTCGCGTTCCTTGATGAGCTGCTTGTTGGCAGTCTGCATGCCATGAACGAGGGCGACATCCGTGATGACGACAAAGACGTAGAACGCCAGCGCCACCCCCGTGCCCCTGACTCCGAACGAGTGAACTGGGGGAACGAAGTAGTACCAGGCAACCAACCCGCACAGCAGTGCGGACAGACTACCCAGCCGCGATCCGAACAGAAATGATGTGATGATCACCGCGGGGAAGAAGGTGACGTAAGGAAACCCGATCGGCAGCAACGGATCTGCGGCGATGCGGATCAACCACGCCAGGCCGAAAATGGTCAGGGTTGCAACCAACCCAACGAGCGGGCCGTGACGTGTCAATGGCAACTGTTCGATCCAGCGCGTCAACATGCGGGAGTAGCCCGCCTCCGAACCTGGTTCGATCATTCGCCCTCTGATATCCTTTCCGGACCCGTACCCTTACCTCTCGATACGTCCAGTCGGACTACAAGCCAAACGATAAGGCCCGGATGCCAAAACAAATGCAGATGTTCGTCTCGCACAGCTTCGATCTTCACCGAGAGGCAAATTGAACGGTGCCGGTTTGGCCGAAGGGTGTCGGGTGTGAGCCACGCCGCCCTACTGATATGGTATACCGCTGCTCGATGTGTCGGTTAATCATCTAGCCGTTTTGTTGCCACTACCACCGTTCGCCGAATGGCCGCAGATCGAGTTCGAAGGTCCAGGCTTGGCGATTTTGCTGGGTCAGCGCGAACGCAGCATCAGCCGTGCCGTCCGCGGAAAGAAAGAACTCCTTCGGCTTGTCGGCCATTCTCTGCATTGTGCTGGGAATGTCCACGACACCGTCAAGGATTAAGAGCGCAACGTGGATGCCCTCTGGGCCGAGTTGCCGGGCAAGAGACTGACAAACCGAACGCTGAGCGGCTTTTGCTGCTGCGAATCCGAGCGTGTCCGGACGACCCCGCAAGGCGGCGCCGGCACCGACCACGATTACATTACCTTGTCCAGCCGAGCGCATCGCTGGCAGCACTGCTTGAACAGCACGGATTAAGCCGGCGACGTTAACGTCGAACCCGGGTAGAAGTTCGTCCGCCTTGATGGAATCTACGTTCCCCCAACGCGCATTTCCCGCATTATAAATCAGTGTGTCGACCGGACCTTGTTCTTGCGCGATTTCGTCGAAAACCTCCTGCATCGAGCTATTGTCGGTCACGTCGACAGAATAGCCCCGAGCCGTGTTGCCGATGGCACTCGCCATTCCTGCAACCCTATCAAGTGTACGTGAGCATAGAGCGACGTCGTATCCGCCGTTCGCAAACCGTTTGGCGAATGACAACCCGTTGCCCGGACCGACTCCAACTATAGCGCAAACTTTCCGCATAACAGTTTCTCCAGATCCGCCATCCACTGTCACGGGCACGTTCGCCCGTACCGAAAGTGGTACGTCCGCACCTAAGGTCTCAAGTTGAGCCTAGTCGAGCTAAAACAGTGTATCTGGAAGAACCCCAACCGGTGTTCTCGGGCCGGGTCATATTTGAGCGGAAATCAACAACCAGCCCGCAAGCGGCTTGGCACGGTCTGCTTTCCACTATTGGCAATCTGAAGCAGCCTGTCAGAGACCGGCCCACGTTCTGGCTTTCTGCGATGCCTGGCGGGCGAACGCTGAACGATAGCTTCTGACAAGAGCCACCGATCGACGCGCTGAGCGCGCGAAGTCGCCAATGCCCCGAACGATCGAAATGGGATCGTGTCTGGACAGGAACCTTTATCCCCAATTTGACCGATTGCGGATCTTCGAGAGGCAGGGGCCGGAGGTGCGACTCCTCTTTCCCCGACCATTTCGCCCCAGCCGTAGTTTCGGCTGGTTGGCTGATCAGGCCATCAACCCAATCGCGATCGTCAGCAAACCCAGCCCGATCGATAGATTGCGCCGCAGGGCCAACCAGCCCACGGGTTTCAAGCCAATTGCGAGATCGACAAGCGGCGAAAGCGCGATGCAAACACCCAGCCCGATCAGTTCCGGCCCCGGCCATGTCCAGCCCGCCATCCATGGAAACCAGCCCGCTAGCGCGATCAGGCAAGGCATCACGCCCGCGAGGAATATCCACCGCGGGCTTTCCGGCTTGGCAATGCCGATGCCCCACCACACGCCGCCAAGGAAACTGAAGATCAGCGCGGCATAGGCATAGGCCAGCGCCAGCGCGGTCCAGGCCGGCGGGCCACCCTTGAACACCGCCAGCAGCGCTGCAACTTGCGGCAGGAGCCCGGCATAGCCCAATGCACGGGCAGCTTCTGAAACACGGCTCAAGTTCGATCCTTCCTGCGTTATCCCCCGCGCAGGAGCTGCACACCCCAATCGCGCTCGAACAGATAGAGCAGCGCGCGTGCCGCCTCGCCCCGGGGGGACGAGAGGCCACCATCGCGCTCCATCAACAATCGGGCGTCGTCATGCGCCATGGGAAGCAGGCGGGCAATCTGCTCGAAATCCGCTATTGCAAATGGCGTATCGCCCGATTGGCGCGTTCCGAGTAGCTCGCCGCCGCCGCGCAGGCGCAAATCTTCCTCGGCCAGCAGAAACCCGTCCTGCGTCTCGCGCATCAGCGCCAGCCGCTCGCGCCCTGTCTCAGAAAGCGCCTCGCCGCGCAGCAGCAGGCAGGTCGAACGCTCGCTCCCGCGCCCCACGCGCCCGCGCAACTGGTGCAGCTGGGCAAGCCCGAAGCGCTCGGCCTGCTCGATCACCATAAGCGTGGCGGCAGGCACATCGACACCGACTTCGATCACCGTGGTGGCCACCAGCAATTTCGCCTTGCCGCTTGAGAAGCGCTCCATCGCCGCTTCCTTGGCCTCGGGCCGCAATTGCCCATGGACCAGCACCACCTGATCTCCGAACCGCGCCTCAAGCGCCGCATAGCGCGCCTCGGCCGCTGCGAGATCGGCAGTCTCCAGCTCGCGCACCATGGGGCACACCCAATAGGCCTGCGCGCCGGTCGCCAGATGCCGCGCCATTCCGTCCACCACATCGGGCAGCCGGTCCAGCGCGACGACGCGCGTATCGATCGGCTGTCGGCCCGGTGGCATCTCGTCGAGCCGCGAAACATCCATCTCGCCATATTGCGCGAGCGTCAGTGTGCGGGGGATCGGCGTGGCGGTCATCGCAAGGCAGTGCGGGGTTGCCTTGCCTTTCTGCGTCAGCATCAGCCGCTGACCCACGCCGAAGCGGTGCTGCTCATCGATCACCACAAGCGCGAGATTGCGATAGGTGACTGCCTCCTGAAAGATCGCATGGGTGCCCACGCAGATCTGGATGCTGCCATCCATCAGCCCCATCAGGATAGCCTCGCGCGCCTTGCTCCCGCCGCGCTGCGAGCTCTTGCCGGTGAGCAGTGAAATCGTCACCCCCGTCCCTGCCAACATCCGGGTCAGCGTTTCGGCATGCTGGCGTGCAAGGATTTCGGTCGGCGCCAGCAGCGCGGCCTGCGCGCCCGCTTCCACCGCGATCAGCATGGCATGAAGCGCCACAGCGGTCTTGCCCGAGCCCACATCGCCCTGCAGCAACCGCAGCATCGGCGCGCCTTGCGCCACATCGCTCTCAATTTCGGCAATAGAGCGTGCCTGCGCACCGGTCAGCGCAAAGGGCAGCCGCAGCCGCTCACGCAGATGCCCGTCGCCTTTCAGTGGCACCGTCCGCCGCGAGCGGTTGCTGGCCCGCACCAGCATCAAGGCAAGGCTGCTGGCAAGCAACTCGTCGTAGGCCAGCCGGTCACGCGCGGCAGCATCGGGATGCTTGTGCGCGCTGGCGAGAGCGGCATCCCACGTCGGCCAGCCCATCTTCTCCAGCAGCCCCGGCTCGATCCATTCGGGCAGCTTCGGCAGCTGCCCCAGCGCCTGCTCTACCAGACCCTGTACGCGCCCCTGCGTCAGCCCTTCGCACAGCGGATAGACGGGTTCGTTGAGCGTACCCAACAGCCCTGCGCTATCCTCGGCAATATGGTCGGGATGCACCATCTGCAGTCCCTGCCCATACTGGTCGAGCCGCCCCGCCACCCAGCGAAGTTCACCTTGTGGCAAAAGCTTCTTGGCGGTGAACGCCGCGCGGCCGAACCAGATCAGCGCGACAATGTTGCCCAGAGCATCCTCTGCATGGATGCGA
Source organism: Sphingomonadaceae bacterium (assembly GCA_947446935.1). Classification (GTDB taxonomy): domain Bacteria; phylum Pseudomonadota; class Alphaproteobacteria; order Sphingomonadales; family Sphingomonadaceae; genus Novosphingobium. The sequence continues at coordinate 7,726 of CANFIV010000056.1, forward strand.
AACGGGCCCCGTCCTGCAGCATTGCGATGCTCGCGCACCGTCAGCGCAACCACGATCTGCTCGCCGACGCTCGCCTCGTCGAGATTGGCCACCGCCCGCCGCGCCACGAACCGGTCCGGCAGATGGTAAGCCAGATCCTTCACCCGCGTGAGCCCGAGTTTGCCCAGCGGCCGCGCAAGGCCCGGCCCCACACCCTTCAGGCTGGCCGTCTCGGCAAACAGGGGATTGAGCAGGTCGGGACGCATTGTGCCCTTGCATAG
>CANFIV010000057.1 GCA_947446935.1 Sphingomonadaceae bacterium
TACAGTCAGCCACGGTTAAGCGAGGTTGGCGCACCCTTCGGGGATCAAGAGTCGAAAGGCAAAAACCATGGTCCGTATCGCTCGCAAGTTCGGGATCGCAGCCGCAGCCAGCGCGCTTCTGCTGGTTGGCACTGCCGCAGACGCCCGCCCCCGCCTCACCGGGGAAGAACAGCTTGCAAAGCTGCTTGATGGCCGCGTGGCCGGCAAGCCGGTGGATTGCATCTACATGCCCACGATCGGGTCCTCGACCGTGATCGACAAGACCGCGATCGTCTATGACAGCGGCCGCACTGTTTATGTGCAGCGCCCGAAGGTGGGTGCCGAATCGCTCGATGATGACGATATTCTGGTAACCGAACTGCATTCCTCGCAGCTGTGCAGCATCGATACGGTGCAACTGCGCGACCGGAACGGCCACTTCTGGCGCGGATTCGTCGGTCTCGACAAGTTCGTGCCCTACACCAAGCCGGCCAAGGTCGCGCTGGCGGATTAAGGTGGCCGATTGCGCGGTTCGCCTCGCCGTTGGGCGCAGGAACTTCTGCATTTCCGGTTTCAAACTCTGGGACCGGAGCAGTGGTTCGTCCGCCATGCTGCCTTAGACCGCGTGCTTGAACGGCGGTTTGCTGCGGTGCTCAAGGCCATGGCGCGGCGACCGGTGGCGGAGTTCCTGACGGATGCCGCCACAGCCGGCGCGGGCGAGTACGCCTGCGGAGTTGCGGGCCATCGCGGCTGGCAACAGCTGGTAGAAAATCGGCGCGGACCCATTTAAGGGAACCGCATGACCGTTCAGCTTCGCCTCGCCGCCCTCGCCGACACCGCCGCACTTGCCGATCTCGGCCGCCGCGCGATCACCGCCAAGTTTCAGCACCTCTACCGGCCGGAGGACTTCGCCGCGTTCCTTGCCGAAGCGCACAGTGAGGCCAAAGTTGCCAAGGAGCTGGCCGATCCGGGCATGCGCATTGCGGTGCTTGAAGAGGACGGCGCGCTCATCGCGTTCTGCAAGCTGGTGCTCGCCAGCACGCTGCCTGCCGGGCACAGCGATGCCCGTGCGCCGCTGGAGCTCAAGCAGCTCTACACCGATCCGGTGCGGATCGGCGGCGGGCTCGGGTCGCGGTTGATGGATTGGGCGCTGGCGGAGGCCGCAGAAGCGGGCGCTGATGAAGTGCAGCTTTCGGTTTTCAGCGAGAACCCCGAGGCGCAGCGATTCTATCACCGCTACGGTTTCGGCAAGATCGCGGACATCGAGTTCTGGGTCGGCACGCACTGCGATGCCGAGTTTCTCTATGCGCGCAAGTTGGCGCGTGAAGGCCATGGCCTTGCTGCGGCCGAGCAGGTATAACCCAGTCCATGTCATCCATCCGTCCCTGGCGCGATATCGCGCGCCGCAAGAGCCGCCAGATCATGGTCGGGTCCGTTCCCGTTGGCGGCGATGCGCCGATCACGGTGCAGACCATGACCAACACGCTCACCTCCGATCCGGTGGCGACGATCAACCAGATTCGCCGCTGCGAGGATGCGGGGGCGGATTTGATCCGCGTCTCATGCCCCGATCCGGAAAGCACCGCGGCGCTGGGCAAGATCGTGCGCGCGGCGCGCATCCCCATCATTGCGGACATCCACTTCCACTACAAACGTGCGCTTGAGGCGGCGGATGCCGGGGCGGCCTGTCTGCGGATCAACCCGGGCAATATCGGCTCGAGCGAGCGCGTGGCCGAAGTGGTGCGCGCGGCCAAGGCCAACGGCTGCGCGATCCGCATCGGCGTGAATGCGGGCAGCCTGGAGAAGGACCTGCTCGAGAAGTATGGCGAGCCTTGCCCCGAAGCGCTGATCGAGAGTGCGCTTGATCATATCAAGCTGCTGCAGGACCACGATTTCCACGAATACAAGGTCGCGGTGAAAGCCTCCGACGTGTTCCTCGCGGTCGCGGCTTATATGGGCCTCGCCGATGCGGTCGATTGCCCGTTGCACCTGGGCATTACCGAGGCGGGCGGGCTGATCGGCGGCACGGTCAAATCCTCGATCGGCATGGGCAGCCTGCTCTGGGCCGGGATCGGCGATACGATCCGGGTCTCGCTCTCGGCCGAGCCCGAGGAGGAAGTACGCGTTGGCTTCGAGATCCTGAAGTCGCTCGGCCTGCGCACGCGCGGCGTACGCGTCGTCTCTTGCCCCAGCTGCGCGCGGCAGGGTTTTGACGTGATCCGTACGGTGGAAGCGCTCGAAAGCCGGCTCAGCCACATCAAGACCCCGCTCTCGCTTTCGGTGCTCGGCTGCGTGGTGAATGGCCCGGGCGAGGCGCGCGAGACCGATATCGGCCTGACGGGCGGCGGCAACGGCAAGCACATGGTCTACCTCTCGGGCGTGACCGACCACACCGTGCAAAGCGAGGACATGCTGGAGCACATCGTCGCGCTGGTCGAGGCCAAGGCGGCGGAGATGGAAGCGCAGGCAACCGACGCGGGCAAGGCGGAAGTGGCGGCGGAGTAACGCAGCGGCGTGCCGCGCCAAGAGGGGAGAGGCGCTGTGGGTTTCATGAAGGGACTGCTGGCGGCCGCGCTGTTCATCGGGCTGTCCGGTTTGCCGGTTCAGGCGATGGACAAGAGTGATCCTGCCGCGATCACCGCGATGGTCGAAAAAGCCAAGGCCAACGATCCCGCTGCCGATATGACCTGGTTGCGCCGCGAGAATTCGCGCCGGATGAGCTATATGGCTCCGAACTGGGAAGATGCCCGATCGGCCTTTGACGCATCGGCCAAGGAACCGGAAAAGGCGCTCGAACTGGCGAGGAAGCAGCTTGCGACCAATCCGCTCGATATCGATGCCAATTTCCTGGCCGAAATTGTTTACGGCAAACTTGGACGCAAGGATGATGAGGCCCACCAGCACAATCTGCTCATGGCGCTGCTGAAATCGGTGATGGATGGTAAGGACGGGAAAACGCCGGCAACCGCATGGAATGCGGTGAGTGTCGACGAGGAATACCAGATCCTCCGCCTCATCGGTTTTCAGCCCAAAAGTCAGGCGCTGGTTGGCGATGGTGACAAGAAATTCGATGCCATGACGGTGACGAACCCGGATACGGGCAAGGAAATGACGATCCACTTCAACATCGATTTCTTCTTCGGCAAACAGTTCGAGGGGCTGGGCCTCTAGGCTCGCGGCAGACGCTGGCAAGGCCTTCACACGCCGACTTTCCGTGACAACTTTGGCAAATTGCTAACCCCTTTGCGGGCAAAGTGAGGGGACTATGTACCGTTTCATTGCTCTTGCGCTCGGTGTGCTCGTTTTCACCGCGATGATCGCGCCGGTGCTCAGGCAGCCTGCTGTGGCGGATGCCGCGCGGGTGGCCAGAGCCGAGCCCGCCCATGTCTCGCCCTGGAGCAAGGATGAGCCCGCGCCGATGGCCGCGCGCTCTGCGCACGCTTCTGCCGAAGTGGTCGAGATCGCGCGCGATGCGCAGGGGCAGTTTCATCTCGAGGTGGATGCGGGCGGCGAGACTGTGCGGTTTCTTGTCGATACCGGGGCCGATGTCGTCGCGCTGACCGAAGACGATGCCGACCGCATGGGTATACGGCCCGATGCAGGCGATTTCCGGCCGATCCTTCGCACCGCTTCGGGCACCGGGATGGCCGCGCCGGTCCATATCGCGCATATGACGATCGGCGGGCATGATCTTGAGGGCGTCGAGGCGGTGGTCGTGCCCGATCTGCCGGTGAGCCTGCTGGGCCAATCGGCGCTGCGGCGGCTGGGCAGCGTGACCCTCAGGGGTGACCGGCTGATCATCACGGGCTAGAGCGCGCAGGACAGGCGGCCACCAATGGCCCGCTTCGCCCGAACAGAAAGCCCGCTGCATGCCGATTGCGATTCGCCCAGCCACGTCCGCCGATCTGCCGCTGATCGCATCGTTGATCCGCGCGCTTGCGGAATATGAGAAGCTGGCGGACGAGGTGCGCTTCGATGAGGCGGTGCTGGGCGAGAAGCTGTTTGGCGCCAACAACGGTCATGGCCCTTATGCCGAAGTGCTGATCGGCGAACTGGACGGCGCGGCGCAAGGATTCGCGCTGTTCTTTCACAATTTCTCGACCTTCGAGGGCAAGCCCGGGATCTATCTTGAAGACCTGTTCGTGCGGCCCGAGGCGCGGGGCAGCGGGCTTGGCAAGGCGCTGTTGGCGCAGCTCGCCGCGCTGGCGCTGGCGCGCGATTGTGCGCGGCTGGAATGGTCGGTGCTCGATTGGAACGAACCGGCAATCGGGTTTTACAAGGCGCTCGGCGCGCGGGGCATGGACGATTGGACCGTGATGCGGATGGACGGCGCATCGCTGGCACAGCTTGGCGCAGAGGCTGGAAAATTGGCCTGAAACGCCGTATAAGACTGCATATGATGGGTTTTGTAGATAGACGCGGGCTGATCAAGGGCGCTGCGGCGACGGTCGCGGCGGCGGCTTTGCCTGCGCGCGTGTTCGCCCAGCCCTACAGCATTCCCGAGCAGCACAGGCGGATTCTGGGGGTCGCGCAGGAGCAGGTGGCGCGCGCCGGCGCGGTGCTGTGGCGCAAGGATATAGTCGGGATCGCGGACTTTGCGCTGCCCTCCGCGCTGCCGCGTCTGCACTTCGCCGATCTGGAAAAGGGCGAGGTGCGTTCGTTCCTTGTGGCGCATGGCAAGGGTTCCGATCCGGAGCACGATGGCTTCCTCAAGCTCTTTTCCAACGATGTGGGCAGCAACGCCACCTCGCGCGGGGCCTTCATCACTTACGAGTGGTACAAGGGCAAATACGGCACCTCGATCCGCCTCGGCGGGATCGACCCAGAGAACAACAATGCGCTGGACCGCGCCATCGTGTTGCACCCGGCGTGGTACGCCAACCCCGACATGCTCGAAAAATGGGGCAAACTCGGCCGCAGCGACGGCTGCTTCGCCATGGCCGAGGCCGATTTCAACGAAGCGCTGTGGCACCTTTCGGGCGGGCGGCTGCTCTATGCTGATAGGCTGGGGATTTACTGAGCCAAGCAGTCGCACCATCCCGAACCTTCGTCATCCCCGCGCAGGCGGGGATCCAGAGCAACCGTCGAACTGGATCCCCGCCTTCGCGGGGATGACGATAACGGGGGGGATGACGAGGGTTTGGGGCGCAAATCTTAAAGCGGGTTGTCCAGCTTGATGATTGCCTCGGTGCTCTTGCGCTGGTCGGTGTGGAGTGCGCGGGGCTGGGTGAAGCTGGTGATGACCGGGGCGTCGCGGGCATAGAGATCGCCGAAGCTGCGCATCAGGCCGTTCACGTCGCGCGCGACGGTGAAATAGGTGATGTAGACCGGCCAGGGCTTGGTCATCGGCACCTTGGTGTACTTGCCCGATAGGTTGTATTCCACCGCGGTTTCGGGCGGCAGATCGGCGCCGAGGATCGCCATTGTCATGGCCAGTTCGGTCGCACGTTCGGCGCGGATGCAGCCGTGGCTCAGCGCGCGTTCGGGCAGGGCGAACAAGTTGCGGTTGGGCGTGTCGTGGATGTAGATCGCGTGTTCGTTGGGCATGTCGAGCTTGACCCGGCCCAGCGAGTTGGTCTCGCCCGGCTGCTGCACCACGGTGATCGTGCCGTCCGCCGCCTTGGTCGCGACATAGCCCTGCCGCTTGGCCGAAGCGGGGCTGGCAATCAGCCGCTTGCCCAGCCCTTCGCCCACCACGATCGATTGCGGCACCGTCCAGGTCGGGTTGAACACCACGTTTTTGACTTGCTCGGCGAGCTGGGGTGTCGCGGTCTTGCCCGGCTTGCCGACGATGGCGCGATAGGTGCGGATGACCTTGTTGTTGACCGTGAGCCGCAGCTCCTGCTCGGGCACGTTGATGATGAGGTACTGCAGGCCCATGTCGCGCGCGAGCCAGCGCCAACGGTCCATATTGGCCTTGATCATGGCGATCTGGCGCGGATCCCTGGCTTTGGCGAGCATATCGCGCAGCAGCGCATAATCAGGGTGGGTGGGCGCGAGCGAGGCGAGGACGCCCGGGACATCGTGCGTTTCGGTCGCCTGCGCGAGGAGCTGGGCATTGGGGTGCAGATCCTGATCGGGATCGACCGCAAACCACTGCACGCGCGCCGCCATGGGGGTACGCCCGTCGCGCAAGTCTTCCGCAAGCCATACGAACAGGCGGCTGGCCAGCGTATCGAGATCGGCGCTCTCACCTTTGGCCAGCGTGGCGGCGAGCTTGGCGGGTTCGTAGTCCGCAGGGGTGAGCCCCTCGCTGCCGATGCCCTTGATTGCGGCGAACAGCGCCTGTGCGTCGGCAACTGTCCAGTGTGCCAGCGGCGGCGGTGCGGGCAGCGCAGCCGGGGGTGCGGCTGCGGCAGTGGTGGCCGTGCCAGTGGGCGATGCGGTTGGAGAAGGGCCCGGTGCAGGGGCCGGTGCAGAGGTTGGCGCAGGGGCCGGAGAGGTGGCCTTGGGCGGCTGCGCCACCGGCTTCGCTGCTGCCGGCTTGGCCTGCGCGGTCAGGTCTACCGGTCCTTGCTGCGCGGCACTGGCGGGGGAACCGGCCAGCATGGCTGTCGCGAGCGCGCTCGCGCCCAGCAGGCCGCCGAGGCTCGTCCGATTGATCATGCGCATTGCTCTTGTCTTTCCTGTTCGCCGCCCCGGCCGCGTGCTCAATTCCTGCCCGAAGCTGAAGCCGCAATCAAGCAAGGCGGCTGACTGGATGCTTAATCGGACGTGGGAAATCCGCGTGCGGCTTGCACCTTTGCTCTCGGTGCCACCCGCCGCTATGGGCGGGCGATGAAGCGCCATACCACTCTCCTGCCGATCCTTGTCGCTCTTACGGGACTTGCCTGTTTCGGCGTGATGGACGGCTTCATGAAAGCGGCTGCGATCGCGCTGGGTGCCTATGCCGCGCTGTTCTGGCGCAATATGGTGGGCTCGCTCGTCATGCTGCCGATCTGGCTGGCGCGCGGCAACAAGGATGGGAGCCGGGGCCTTCCCGGCCGCGCCGCCATGCGGCTGCATATGATGCGCTCAGGTGTGTCCGGGATCATGGCCGTGATGTTTTTCTATGGTCTGGCCCGCACCCCGGTGGCCGAGGCCATGGCACTCTCGTTCATCGCGCCGCTGCTCGCGCTCTATCTTGCTGCCGCGACGCTCGACGAGGAGCTCTCTTCGCGCGCTGTCGGTGGATCCGTGGTCGCGCTCGCCGGGGTGGCCGTGATCGCGGCGGGCAAGTTCGGCGGGAACTACAATGTCGAAAGCATCAAGGGCCTTGTCGCCATTCTTGCCTCTGCGGTGCTCTATGCTTGGAACCTCGTCCTGCAGCGCCGCCAGTCGCAGCTTGCGAGCCCCGAGGAGATCTCGTTTTTCCAGACGTTTTTGATCTTTTGCCTGCTGGGTCTGGGTGCGTGGTGGTTTGCGCCGCTGCCCGCGCCGCACATGTGGCCAATTCTCGCCGCTTCGGCGGTGCTCTCGACCGCTTCGCTGATGCTGCTTGGCTGGGCCTATGCCCGGGCCGAGGCGCAAGTGCTGGTCCCGCTGGAATATACCGCGTTCATCTGGGCGGCGATTGTCGGCTGGGTGGCCTTTTCCGAGCCGCTCACGCTGCGCACGCTGGCGGGCGTGGTCATGATCGTCGCGGGTTGCCTGATTGCGCTGAGGCGCGCGGCTGCGCCCGCCAAGCCCGCCTGAACGGCGATCAGTTTCCGAGCGAAGAGCCCAGCGCCTGAAACGCGGCGCCGACAATCACCGAAAACGACAGCGCCGCGATAATCAGCTGCGCGCCAAGCTTGGACGAATGCAGGCCCGAGGGCGCGGGGCGCTGCGTATAGGCCGGGTGGCGGCGGTGCTGGGGGGGACGGTGCGGCATCGCTTTGGCTCCTTTGCGCAGACCGGCAGACTCCCGAAAGCTATGCGATAAGACGGTTCTCCCAAAACTTTAAATCAAGCGGACATATTTCTGTAA